>OY787533.1:902538-1203384 GCA_963678925.1 uncultured Acidaminobacter sp.
ATGGATAAATATAAGCAATCTGCATTATTCGGTGTTTTAGGATTTTTATCTCTAAGCTTTAGACAGCTTGGGCTTATTTTCATCGGCCTTTGCGTTTTGCTTATTGTTCACGGCTTTGCTCTACGTTTTGAGAAATATCCCTTACCTAAGCGATTTTCCGGCAAAATCGTTTCCTTGAAACGCTTTCGAAAAACCTACAGCACCTTTGAGATTCTCTTCTCCATAACGCTACTGGCTTGGTTTATGCTTTCCACAATCATCAACAACGCCATCACCCTCTTCGTGATCTATACAATCCTCATTTTTATCCTGCTCACCTATAAGTCCGAAATCATCTCCCAGTATCTTGATGAGCCGAACTCGACAAAATAGGCCTATAAACCTATCTAAAAAAATCATATTATGTGCGTAGATACCTATATTCTTAGTTTATACACATTAATCCACTTTTGAAATACCCTGTCGCAATATTTTTCAATTTTATTGGCAATTTTCCTTTATTATGAAAATAAGTTCATCGCAGGCCACTTTACGCAGGTTTTTTAGTGGTGTCTGAAAACACCATAACCCCAATAGGCCAGCAGACACCAAATCAGTATTATGACAAGGGCGCCGCCGAAGCTTTTATGTGTTTCCCGGCTGAAGACCCGGTCTGCTTCTACCCTGCATTTTTCCATAAGCTCATCAGGTATGCAATGAACTGCAAGGGCTATTCCAAGGGGCAGTATGATCAAATCGTCAATATAGCCAAGCACAGGAATAAAATCAGGTATGAGATCCACTGGGCTAAGTGCATAGGCAACCACCAGAACACTGATTACCTTGGCGAGGAGCCCAATTTCCTTGCGCCTGCTCGCAAGATACAGTGCACCTATATCACGCTTTAGGCCCTTTGCCCAAGACTTCAATCGACTCATCACAGTTGCTGACACACGCATCTGACCACCTCCCGATCCTTTACTGCACCTTTAATCTAAAAGCCTTTGCTCCAAGCCCTACCATCCATACTACCATTGTAATCATCTTCGTAAGCCATGCCTATGCATATTCAAAAAAATTAAAAAGTCCCATCAGATGATGGAACTTTTCTATTTGGTGCGGGATGAGGGACTCCCACCGCTCTCGTCGTTCGCTTTCAGGCCTAGCTCGCGCCCTGCTTCCACCCTATTCGGGTGGCGCTTGCTCGCGTTCGAGTCCTATTCAAAACCAAAATAAAAAGACATCCTTAGGGATGCCTTTTCATTTTGGTGCGGGATGAGGGACTCGAACCCCCAACCAACTGGTTCGAAGCCAGCTACTCTATCCGATTGAGCCAATCCCGCATATTCACTTGTTGCTCTGTACTTGGAACATTATTCATTATAGCAGTTAAAGCTGGTAATTCCAAGTCCTTATTTGCGCTTTTAAATAAAAAGACAATTCTGTCTCTTCTATTATAATAGTCCTTATTTGACTATTCATAAAGTAATTTTGAACCACACAGGGCAATTGTCCCATCAGAGCCTTCTGAATGGCCTCTGCTCGCTCTTTAAAGCTAAGACCTGGAAATACATGTGTTTAATTATTCTGGAAGCACAGGGCTCTCTGATGCTAGCTGCGGGTGGTGCCTCGTTCCTTGGCGATCGAAGATTGCTCATGTTATTGATCCTTTAAAATTCCACTGCTATTCTTTACGCAGTGTACAGAGCAATCTTCGATTGCTCATGTCGCTTGTCGCACTTTTGACTTCATGCTTTATATTGATTTAAGCAATGCACAGAGCAATCTTCGATTGCTCATGTCGCTTGTCGCGCCATATACGCATGTACATCAGGAGCGCTATTTTTGTGCGAGCACAAATAGCGCTCCTGATGTACATGCGTGCATTGCTTTGTCTTTTACGTAAAAAAAATCCATGTAAGCACATGAATTTTTCAATATGGTGCGGATGAAGGGACTCGAACCCCCACGATCGTACAATCACAAGCACCTGAAGCTTGCGCGTCTGCCAATTCCGCCACATCCGCATATTTGTTATTTTTAGAAAATTCAGTTATAGAAATTTAAAAATTTGGTGACCCATCCGCGACTCGAACGCGGGACACCCTGATTAAAAGTCAGGTGCTCTACCGACTGAGCTAATGGGTCACATATGGCTGGGGATACAGGACTCGAACCTGTGAATGACGGAGTCAAAGTCCGCTGCCTTACCGACTTGGCTAATCCCCAATGCAGCATATAATTTTTAAAAAATGGGGCGGCTGATGGGATTCGAACCCACGAATGCAGGAGCCACAATCCTGTGTCTTAACCACTTGACTACAACCGCCATATATGGCGCGTCACTAGGGATTCGAACCCCAGACCTACGGCTTAGAAGGCCGTTGCTCTATCCAACTGAGCTAGTGACGCGTATTTACCAATTTCGGAAGCGATTGGGATTAACCTAAGTTAATCAATGGTCGGGGTGGCAGGATTTGAACCCGCGACCCTCTGGTCCCAAACCAGATGCGCTACCAAACTGCGCTACACCCCGTCAATCAATCGCTCCGTCAACTGACAAAATTTATTATACAGGACTTATGGGGTAGCGTCAACACTTTTGACAAAGTTTTTTTAAGACTGTGTTAAGTGGTTCAACACAAGTGTTTTCAACGCATACACCCACATTATACCTGCTCACTCATTAAAGTTAGACAATTTCCAATATTTCAGCTTTTACGGTTTTACCCGATAAATCGAGGATTGCATAGCTATTTTTATACTTTCCTCTCGGAAACCCGACACTTCCCGGATTCAAAAATAGGATGTCGTCTTCAACCGCTGACATTGCCACATGTGTATGTCCATATACAACTATATCAGCTTCAATTTCCTTGGCGCGATAAAAAAGTCGCATCAAATTATGCTTAACATCATAATGATGACCATGCACCAAAAAGACTCTAAAGCCATTTAACTCGAGTACCAATTCAGCAGCGCCCTCATCGGCATGTCCAATATTGCCTCTGACACCGATCATTTCAATATCAAATTTGCGTGAGAGCTTAATCATATCCGCATATGTGTCTCCCGCATGCAAAATCAAGTCTACATCCTCCATCTGCAGGATGGCAGCTTCAGCAAGATCTATATCGCCATGGGTATCACTTAATATCCCTACACGCATTCTATGCCTCCAGATATTTGTCGAGTTCCTTCTTAAGAAGCTTCAGCGCATTGGCTCTGTGGCTAAGTGCATTCTTTTCATGCGCTTCCAGCTCTGCAAAGGTCTTCCCCAGTTCAGGAACAATAAAAAGTGGATCATAGCCAAACCCATTGTCTCCTTGCGGCGCATGACCAATCACACCCTCTACTTCTCCTCGAACAACAATCTTATGTCCATTTTTGAAAAGCATCGTCAATACAGTTACAAACCGTGCTGTCCGTTCAGCATCTGGCACGTCTCTGAGCGCATCTATGAGTTTGACGTTGTTTGCCAGGTAGTCAGCGTCTTCTCCCGCGTAACGGGCAGAATATACGCCTGGCGCCCCATTTAAGGCATCTACCTCAAGCCCGCTGTCATCGGCTATAGTGTCCAGTCCCAGTTCATCCATAACCGCCTGGGCTTTAATCAGTGAGTTTGCTTCAAAGGTGTCTCCGTCTTCGATGATGTCAAAATCCACAAGTCCTGCGTCGTGCATTGTCTGAAGCTCCAGCTTATAATCTTTCAGTATCGCCTGAATCTCTTCAAGCTTATGTTTGTTGCCTGATGCAAGTATGACCTTATCCATGTTTCCTCCAAATACCTGTCTATTCTGTCTGAGCGAGTGTCGCTCTTTGAATTTCAATCAAGTCCAATATGCCTTTTTCACCATATGACAATAGGGTGTTGAGTTCCGCCCTTGTAAATGGGGCTTCTTCACCTGTGCCCTGCACCTCTATAAAACGGCCATCACCTGTCATGATTACATTCATGTCGACCTTGGCAGAGGAATCCTCTACATAGCACAAATCAAGAATTGGTGTCTCCTCTACAATGCCCACGCTTATGGCAGCAACTTCATCTGTGACTGGAATCGCATCAATAAGTCCAGCCTCCTTGAGCTTTCTAAGGGCTAATATCAAGGCAACATAGGCACCTGTAATGGATGCTGTACGCGTTCCACCGTCTGCCTGTATAACGTCACAATCTATCCAAACCGTTCTTTCTCCCAGCTTTTCAAGATCTGTAATGGACCGCAGGGACCTGCCAATCAATCTTTGTATTTCCTGCGAACGTCCGTCGATTTTTCCTTTGGCTGCCGCACGAATTTTTCGTGTCTGAGTCGAGCCTGGCATCATGCCGTATTCTGCGGTAACCCAGCCCGACCCTTTTCCTTTCAGAAATGAAGGTACTTTTTCCTCAACCATCGCTGTGCAAATAACTTTTGTAAGTCCCATCTCTATTAGGACCGAACCGTCCGGATGCAGCAGATAATTCGGCGTAATCTTAACAGGTCGTATTTCATCAACCTTGCGGCTGTCTATTCTTTCCATGATTTCCTCCAATGCTTATACTTGATAGTCATATTGTATCACAACTTATTTTATACACCTGACTCTTTATAGCCTTCACATGAAATTTCATATTACCACGGCAAGAATTCGCCCTTAAATCCCCATACTGATATCTCCATACCCCTATTTTGATAATTTATTGAGATAAACTCTTTCCTTTTAGGGTAAATATCAACAAATAAAAGGATTTTTGGAGCTGGTCATATGAAAAATATTTTCAGTGAATACAATAAAAAAAATAGCTTCTTCAAAGTGCTGACATGGATGAATGCGTTCATACTTATCATCTCCTTTACGCTTGTTGGTGTAGTCGCTACATTCTACTTTCAAAAAAACGCCAAGGAGCAGTTTGCCGAGCACTCTCAAATGCTTCTCAAGCAAGATCAGATCCTCATCGATTACATCTCTGATACAGTTGTAAATCTCTCTCGTCAGGTCTTCAGAAGTCAGAAATTCAATAACCTGATTGCCAGTGATTATTCGAATCTTTCCACCCGGGCCCTTGCGAGAAATGAGGCCGTCAAAATTCTTGAGCCACAGCTGCAAGCCTTCGAGTATATCGAAAGCATTGTTTTCATAGGTGAGAACGGCTTCAATGTCGCTGCACCAAACAATCTCTTCCTCGATATCCCGGAAGAAGATCTGAACGACTTCAGACTGCGCGACCTTGCCTGGGCTCGCAAGACCGAATACGTATGGATTCCACCTTCCACCCATGAGGTCTATGCACCTAAGAAACCCGTCATTACGGTCATCAAGTCTTTTCAAAACTTCGTAACCCTGGAGAATTCAGGCATCCTGGTAATTAATCTGGATCCGGAGATTTTCAAGAAGGCAACCACCGCACAGTCCATCACCAACGGCGGCATTATGTTTCTTGCTGATTCTACCGGTGAACTCATAACCTTACCCGACAACAAGACCTTTACCATCCCGGATGGGCTTGTTTCCCATGTAACACTGGAAACCATCTCACATGACAATCAAAACGGCACTGCCATAACCGATCCGAAAAGCTTCGAAACGTCCTATGGCGATGTTAAATATCTGGTAAGCTACACTCGTCTTGAAAATACCAACTGGTACGCCATATTGACCCTTGAAAAGGCGACTCTTTCCGCGGGGACTGAACGTGTCATTCAGTTCATGATTCTCATCATCATCCTAGCGCTTGTCATTTCAATGTCAGTAACACTTAAGCTTCTGCACTGGCTCTTCCAGCCCCTTATAAGCCTTTCCGAGGTTATGAACTCCTACGCTTCAGGAAATTACGATGTGCGCATCCACGAAACATACCGGTACGAATTCGAAACGCTTAGGAAAAATTTCAATAAGATGGCTGACCGGATTTCAAGAAACTTTAACAGAATTCACAAGCAGATGGAGACCATACAGGAATACTCCTCTAATTTGGAGCGCAGCCGCCAAGAGCTGAATACCTTTAACCAGGAGCTCGAGCTGCGTGTTGAACACCGTACCAAGGAACTCATAGAAACAAACTCATATCTGGAAGAAGCACTTGCGCACAATGAAGAAACTCAAGCAGAGCTGCTGGTTGCTCAGAACGATTTGGAGAACTCCCTTGAAGAGCTTAAGCAAACTCAGAGTCAGCTCATTGAGACTGAGAAGAACGCCGCCTTGGGTCAGCTTCTGTCAGGTATTTCCCACGAAATCAATACACCACTTGGCACTGCATTTACAACAATCACCTATCTCGGCAATACACAGAAGGATATTGCCGCACTTTACAACAGCGGAAAAATGGGAAAAAAAGAGTTCGAGAGTTTCCTTAGTGATGCGACTGAAATGACATCATTGATTACCCAGACATTACAGAAGACCATCAATATCCTCAGCAGGTTTAAAGAAATTTCCACCCTTCAATCAGAAAGCGACATGACTGTGTATTCCCTCTATGAAAAGATTCAGGATATAACCAGCATTTATAAAGAACGGAACAAGTCTGTAACTTACAAGGTGGATATCCCAGAAAATCTTGTGCTTAAAGCACCACGCGGACTCCTTCAGGAGTTATTTGAAATCCTTATGGAGAACTCCCTTCTCCACGGGTTTTCTGAAGGGACAACCGCAGCTCCAGAAATTTCAATTAGGGCTGAAGTTAAAAATCAGCAGCTGGTCATCACCTATGGGGACAATGGCATAGGACTTCAGGCGCATCAGCTTGACCATATTTTTGAACCCTTTTATACCACAAAATACGGAAGCGGTGGTAACGGACTTGGATTGCACCTTCTTTATAATATTGTTGCAACGGCGCTTCAAGGCACTGTTGATGTCAGCACTAAAGGAGAATACGCCCTCACATTCACCATCACCCTCCCTAGCATCGTCTTAAACAGTCAGTAGAATCATCAAGTAGAAAGAAATGAATAAAGCCGTTAAGGACTGAATCTTTGTCCTTAACGGCTTTTCATTTCTATGTGGTTTTCTTATCCGACTTCATTTTCAGAAGCATCATTGCCACATCATCTGTGAAATCCTGCTCATGCCCATGCTTCTCACATTTATGAATCAAGTGGAAATACCAGAGCAGCTCCTCTAGAAATACATCGGGTTCCTTTTCTATTTCCTGAATATGCTCAGAAGCAAATTCGTGTACGAGCTTCCAGTTTACAAAATCCGTTTTCTGTCCAGAGCTGAAAAGTCCATCTGTATACAGGAAGATGGAATCGCCTTCTCCGAGTTTTTTTGTATGCAGTTGGTAGTCTGCATTTTCGAGGATACCAACAGGCAGTCCACCCTCTTCAATCACCTCTATGGTCTGCTCATTCCTGTGGAATACCAGAGGATAGGGCTGTCCTGCATTTGCGTAAGAGAAGCATCCGTTTTCAATGCAGCCCACAAAAGCCGTAAAGACAAGATAATTGAAACTGCTGCCGAAATCAAATATGTCGAATATGCTGCCGTTGATGTCGGCAAGCACCTTGTCAGGCGTAATGTCCTTATCTTTCACACTGCCCCGGAACATCACTTTAACCATTGAAGAAGCCATGCCTGCAGCAATTCCATGTCCCGTGACATCGGCAATGATAAACCAAAGCTTGTTGTCTGACTCAAAACAGTCAAAGCAATCCCCACCTATACCAAGAGAGGGTTGAAACTTAATGAATAGATCCACATTCTCAAAGTCTCTTGACTTGGGCAGCATGATGTTCTGAAAATCGTTGGCATTTTTGAGCTCTACCTGAATTTCACGATTAAGTGCTGCAATGGTCTTCTGCTGCTCATGGAATATCAGGGCGTTTTTCGCCTTGAGCGGCAGTATGATGTCCATGTCTTCTTCAGAAAGCGGCTTGGTAAAATAGTCTACCGCGCCCATTTGAAGTGTCATTTCTATTGAAGAAATCTCTGTAATTGCAGAGCTTACAATGACCGGTATATCGCTGTACTCATCAATTTCCTTCAATTCACTCAGCACTGCAAACCCATCTTTGACGGGCATGATAAGGTCAAGAACAATCAAATCAACCTCGGTTCTTTCAAGCACCTCAAAGACCTCATTGCCATTTGCCGCCTGAAGAAAAACCGCATTTTCAAGTTTTCGCTTGAGAACATCTGTAATTAGTCTTCTGTTCATTTCAACGTCATCTACTATTAGGATTTTATATTCCACACAATCAACCCCTACCGGTGATTACATATCGAAAATTTCATCAAGTTTCATAAGCTTGAACAGCTGCTTGATTTCTTCACTACTGCCCATTACCCTAAAGCCCATCGCTTCATTTGTGACTTGCTTGTAAATACCCACAACAAACGTCACCCCAACCGAATCGATATTGTTGCACGCAGATAAATCAAGTACCACTTCGTCCACTTCACCCAAGCTTTCCTGCAAATAGGCTTCTACGTTTGATTTGTACCCGCTTACATTCGAAGCGACCAAATCCTCCTGCAGTGTTAATGTCATTGTATTGTTGCTGATTTCCTTTTTCATGTTAAACTCCTTCCACCACAGAATTCAAATCCAACACCACTCGAACCTCTGTCCCTTCTGTCTCTATTTCAAATTGATATTGCCTCACCAGATTGATTCCACGCTGACGCTCCCGAAGTATGTTGTCCATGTTGTTTTCATGGGACATGCCAAAGGAAACACCTTCACCTTCATCTTTAACTCTTGTAATAAGACGGGAGTCCTCCAGCAGAACTTCAATGTGAATTTTCTTCTCGTCATGAAATTTATTTCCGTGCTCCACTGCATTGTTGAGAATCTCTCGAAGCATGAAGTTCACCCTGAACAGGAGTACATCCCTATTCAGCAAGTCAACGAGCTTCAGCTGCTCCATAATTTCTCCAACCGTTGCGTGAACAGCTTCGAAGGTTGACTCTATGTTATTTTTGTATAAAACCATAAAGCTCCTCACATTCTGCCAGTACCCACTGCGTTACCAGACATTTGAAAACTTCAAAATGTACCGAGCACTCTTCGATTGCTCTTGTCGCTTACGCGTTCTTTTTACTCATTGCGAAACGTACCGAGCAATCTTCGATTGCTCTTGTCGCTTACGCGCCATATACACTTCAGGAGAAAGGCCCCGAATTTTGTGCGCGCACAATTCGGGGCCTTTCTCCTGAAGTGTGCATTTCTTTGTTTATAACGTAAAACAGTCCTTCTTGATGGAAATTATACCCGTCAAGAAAGACTGTAAAACATTGCTACTTAAGGAATTCTATAATAGCGTCCAACATTGCTTTAGCCGCTGTTTTCATAAATGTGCTCTTCATCATTCTGTCCTGCTCAGCTGCATTTGTTATGAAACCAAGCTCTACCAGTGCTGATGGCATGGTTGGTACACGACACATGTACAGATTCTGTCTGTGTACGATACCGCGGTTTACAGAACCCAGATCATCTACCAGATGGTCTTGAAGAATCTGAGCAAATTCCTTCTTCTTGCCAGTGTCTTCTTCTGCATAAAGGACTTCGACGCCCTGTGCGTCCGGATTCTCTGCTGCGTTGATATGAATACTCACAACCAGATCTGCACCGATGTCGTTTGCTACACGCATACGGTAGGATGGCGCGATTTTCACATCGGCATCACGTATCATATAAGTCTTGAATCCGACACTCTGAAGTTTCTTCTCAAGCTCTTTTGCCGCAACCAGTGTCAGCTTGCTCTCTGTTACCTTCGAGCCAACTGCGCCGCTGTCATATCCTCCGTGACCAGCATCAACAACAACCAGTGTATTTCTCCAAACGGAATTCTTGAGCGCCTCATTTTCGAAATTCAGCTCTACACCGTTGGCATATCCACCCTCAGGCATATCCACAACACTTGTGCCTTCAGAAAGCTTGATCTTAACAATATACTGACTGCCAGAAGCATCTTCAATATTGATGTTGTCAATGATGCTGTCGTCAATATCGACATCCATATCACTCAGGTCAAGACTGTCTTTGTCCACCTTAAGGGTTACGAGTCGCGAGCTGCTGCTGTATGACGCATCGACCTGGCCCATGGACGTAAAGTTCATTGTCAGACTCGCTGAGTCCAGGCCATTTTTCATATAGTCAAATCCGTTGAGTGGATCCCCTGACACATAAATGAAAATTTCATTGTCGATGTTTTCAACATAAACATCTTCAACCGATGTGTTCTTATCGAGATTTACGACCACACGCGAAACGATATCGTCTTCACTGAATGTCACTGAACCCGTTGTATCGAACTGCGAATAGCTGATGGTTTCCACACCGCCCTCATTGATTTCGAGGGTGCCCCCAGAGCCTTCCTTGTAACGCATCAATGCATTGACAACGTCTACAACGACTTTTCCCTGAAGATAATCCACATTATAGGCTGGATATTCACCCGTATTGATAACAACAGCTTCAGAAGAATAAATCTGTTCTGTACGAATATCACGAATGCTGTTGATGAATCTTACAACAACCATTTGGTTGGCTTCATCATAGAATATATCATAGCCTTTCCTGTTCAGGAGTCTGATTTCCATTCGTGTCTTGGACTCATCCTCGACCGGATAGGTCACAATTTCATCAATGCTCCCATAAATCAGATCTATGGTCCTTTTACCGTCCCTCACCTTGTAGCTTGGCAGATTGAAGCCGGTGTTCTCAAAATCGATGATAATCTTGTCCTGCTCTCCAATAAGCGCGCCGTCCATAAAGTAGGATGTAGCCAGAACCTGACCGGTCGTGCTGATATGTATTTCCTGAAAACGCCCAGAATCATCATAGGCTATATCTGTAATTTCCTGATGCGGGTAGTTGATTTCAACAGTGCGGGTTTCCCCGTTCCATGCATACTCAAGCCCAAACTGGTCAAGTATGTTTACAGGCACCATGGTTCTATTCACACCATTGTAACTCAAAAGCTTGGCAGGCACCCTGTTAGGAAGATTATAGGCCTTGCCGTTGATATAGGCCGTATCGCTGTTGATTTTGAGTACGATGGTCTTTCCATTCAAATTGATAGAGACCTCCTGAGTGTCCCCGTTCCAGCTTATATTGGCACCCACTAGGTCTGCAATCACGCCTACGGGCACGAGTGTCCTCGTCTTGCCTTCAAGCTCATACAGGACACTTGGAACGTCTGTTACCACGCTGTTACCGGCAAACATCAGACCTACCGTTGTATAGGTTCCAACTTCCCAACTGACGCCATCTACAAGCTCTACTGTACCGTACTCCAAAAAGTCCTCTGCATAGGATACGGGTTGTATGATGCTTGATAATATTAAAAAAATGAGTGCGAATGACAATATCCGCTTCATGATTACACCTCCGACGATGCGGCTAAGCCGCTGTTCAATTATGCTGTATTCATTCTTGCAACTAAATTATGCCTTTACTATTCTTATATATGCATATGACAAATAGGTCAAACGCTTTGCGACATTTGTCAATCTAATGTAATCAATGTGAAATACGCTGTAATCCAGTGGATACATCCACCTCAGCCTGCCTAATCAATGACCTTGTACAACTCGTCTGCTTCCGGCGAAAGCACAGGAAGGTAGTGCGCATCCTTGTTGAGGAGAACTTGTCTCTCCTTAGTCATTTCGCCAATCACAGCAGCAGGAATACCGGCCTTTTCAAGCTCACTTAAGAGCACCTCTACCTTGTCAGATGCCACTGTCATAAGCATGCAGCCACTTGAAATCAGCTTAAGGGGATCGATTTCAAAGTGCTCGCATATTTTGAGCGTTACGGCCTCTACAGGCAGGCGCGCATCTTCAAGCAGACATCCCAGCTCACTCGCGTCACACATTTCCCAGACGGCACCAAGGATTCCGCCCTCAGTGACATCGTGCATGGCTGTAACACCCACCTCGCCCGCAATAATCCCCTCTGGGATTACTGACAGATTATCAAGCATAACTTTGGCCTTAGCCAGTTCAGCGGATGTGAGAACGGATTTTAGTACAGCTTCCTTGTCATATGCAAGGATACCTGTTCCCTCAAGGCCAACATTTTTAGTCATGACAAGCTTATCGCCAGCACTTGCGCCACGTGTGGCAACAACCTTTTCCTTTACCTGCTTTCCAATTGCCGTTGCAGAGATCAAGGGCCTGTTCACCGCACTGGTGATTTCCGTATGACCGCCGATGATGTCCACACCTATGGAACGCGCCTCTTCTGACGCCTGCTTCATGATAAAAGCAAGGGTCTCCTCAGACGTTCCTGGAGGCACAAGTATGGTGAGCATTAGTGCCATTGGCTTTACACCTGCAGACGCAATGTCATTGCAGTTGATATGAACCGCAAGTTTTCCAATTTCACTGGCAGCTGCGGTAATGGGGTCTGTTGAAAGCACGCAAGCATACTCGCCAAAATCTATGGCTGCACAATCTTCTCCAACGCCCGGTCTAATCAGTATATCGTCATTAACAGATTCAATTTGATCTATAATCATTTCCTTTAAGTTCTCAGAACTCAGCTTTCCGGTTTTCATATTTTTTCTCCTTCCAAACCCTCCAAAAACATTATAGCGGAATTCCTTGCACTGCAAAACTCTAAAGAGAAAAATTGCACAATAAAAGGGCTGATGGTCATATGACCATCAGCCCTTAATCTCTAAATTATGTTGAGTGTTTCTCGTATTATTCAACCATTTCAGCGAAACCGAAGAACCAAGTGTTACGAGAAGTCTTTTCCCAGTTAGCTACTGTTTCAGAAACCATGATTGGATCTGTGTAGTAGTAGATTGGCATGTAAGCAGAACCGTCCATTACCATATCAAGGGCTTGCTCTAGAGATGCAAAACGGTCAGCAGGTGCTTGAGTCTTAGCAGCTTCTAGAAGTGCATCGTAGTCAGCATTTTCCCAACGAGAGTAGTTCATTGGAGAACCTGTTACGAACATACCTAGGTAAGTCATAGGGTCAGAGTAGTCTCCGATCCAACCAGAACGTGCGATTTGGAATGCACCGTTCTTACGTGTATCTTGGAATACTGCCCATTCTTGGTTTGTAAGTGTAACGTCGATGTTCAGGTTTTGTTTCCACATTTCCTGAATTGCTTCTGCGATTGCCTTGTGGCCTTCAGAAGTGTTGTACATGATTTCTAGCTCAGGGAAGCCTGCGCCATCTGGGTAACCAGCTTCAGCAAGAAGTGCCTTAGCTTCTTCAATACCAGAACCGTCTACTGGAATACCATAGTCGCCAGCTCTTGTAGAGAACATGTTGCCTTCTTCGTCTCTAGATGCTTGAGAAACCATGTTTGTTGCAGGAATCTGTCCGCCTTTAGCTACTGTTTCACAGATAGCAGTACGGTCGATTGCAAGTGTAAGTGCACGACGAACTTTCGCATCATCCATAGGCTCAACTTCTGTGTTCAGTGCGTAGTAGTAAACACCGTCCATAGGCATGATCATGAATGTTGGGTCTTCTGCAAGAAGTCTTGGGATTTCTGCAGTAGGCATATCATCGATTACTTGGATTTGACCTGACTCGTAGCCAGTAAGTGCAGTCGCTTGATCAACGATCATAAGACCTTCGATTTTTTCAAGCTTCACTTGGTCAGCTCTCCAGTAGTTAGGGTTCTTAACTAGAATAATCTTGTCAGCATTTGCATAGCTTTCCAGCATGAATGGACCGTTAACGATCGATTTAGCAGGATCAACTGCCCATGCACCGTCTGCGCCAGCTTCAACAGCTTCTTGGCGTACTGGGAAGAATGTATAGAAAGCAGTCAGACCTAGGAAGTAAGGTGTTGGTGCTTTCAGTGTAACTTCGAATGTTCTTTCGTCGATTGCTTTGAAAGAATCAACGTTTGCTTCGTCGAAAATCCAAGAGTACTCAGAAGCAGTCTCAGGATCTAGAACACGATTCCAAGAGTATTCGAAATCATTTGCAGTGATTGCTTGGCCATCTGACCACTTGATACCTTCACGGATTGTGAAAGTGTAAACCAGTTGGTCATCGCTTACAGTATAGCTTTCAGCAACTGCAGGCTCGATTTTACCATTAACTTCACGCATTAGACCTTCAAACATGTTGTTGATAACGTTACCGCCATCAGTAGCAGCATTTAGGCCTGGGTCAATAGTTTTTGGCTCTGAGCCAACGTTCCAGTAAAGTACTTGCTCTACAGCTGCAGGTGCTTCTTCAGCTGGAGCCTCTGTTGTTTCTTCTGCTGGTGCTTCTGTTGCTTCTTCAGTTGTCGGTGCTGGTTCTTCCTTTGGTGAAGAACAGCCTGCTAGTGAACCGATTACCATCATTAGCACGAGTAGCAGAGATAAACTCTTCTTAAACAATTCAATCCCCTCCATTGTCTTTAAACTTTTGTCCATAGGACATAAAAATATATATACATGCATAAGGCGATGCGGGTCCCAATACATGGATATATCATTTATTAACTATTTTTAATAATATATGTATAAATAGAAATAAATATTAGCGAATCTTAATCGTATTATAATATATTCTGCAAGGAAAATCAATTTTCCTTGCAGAATTTTAGGAATATTAAAAAATGTTAATATTTAAAGGGTTTCAGCATGAAATTATTACTGAAAATTCACTGGAAAAACGTTTGCCACCTACCTAAAATTGACGAATTTTGGGCGCTTGACAACTCCATTTTGAACGTTCAAGTTTTTACCGAAATCACTACGTCTTTTACCCTATACCCACCCATGTCAAAATCAACACAAAATTACACTTTTTATGCCTGAAAAATCATTCGATAATATCGAATCGATCGTCCCCAGTAAATCAAAACACTTAAAAAAGGGTACTGCTTGCGCAGTACCCCTCTCTAATTTTGTTGAGTATTTTACGTAACTCGATTAGTCTACCATTTCAGCGAAACCGAAGAACCAAGTGTTACGAGATGTTTTTTCCCAGTTTGAAACTGTTTCAGAAACCATGATTGGATCTGTGTAGTAGTAGATTGGCATGTAAGCAGAACCTTCCATTACCATATCCAGTGCTTGCTCTAGTGATGCAAAACGCTCTGCAGGAGACTGAGTCTTAGCAGTTTCTAGAAGTGCATCGTAGTCAGCATTTCCCCAACGAGAGTAGTTCATTGGAGAACCCGATACAAACATACCTAGGTAAGTCATAGGGTCAGAGTAGTCTCCGATCCAGCCAGAACGTGCGATTTGGAAGTTGCCTTGCTTACGCGTATCCTGGAATACAGCCCACTCTTGGTTTGTAAGTGTTACATTGATGTTCAGGTTTTGCTTCCACATTTCCTGAATAGCTTCTGCGATTGCCTTGTGGCTTTCAGAAGTGTTGTACATGATTTCCAGCTCAGGGAAACCAGCACCATCTGGGTAACCTGCTTCAGCAAGAAGTGCCTTAGCTTCTTCAACACCAGAACCGTCTACAGGGATACCGTAGTCACCAGCTCTGTCAGAGAACACATTGCCCTCGTCGTCTCTAGACGCTTGAGAAACCATGTTTGTTGCAGGAATCTGTCCACTCTTAGTTACTGTTTCAACGATTGCAGTACGGTCGATTGCTAGAATCAGTGCACGACGAACTTTTTCGTTGTCCATAGGCGCTACAGTTGTGTTAAGTGCATAGTAGTATACGCCATCTTGAGGCATGATCATGAAAGTTGGATCCTCAGCTAGAAGTCTTGGGATCTCAGCACTTGGCATGTCATCAATAACTTGGATTTGACCAGCTTCGTAGCCTGTTAGAGCTGTCGCTTGGTCAACGATCATAAGACCTTCGATTCTTTCAAGCTTAACTTGGTCAGCTCTCCAGTAGTTAGGGTTCTTAACAAGAATCATCTTGTCACCGTTACGGTAGCTTTCAAGCATGAAAGGACCATTTACGATAGATTTAGCAGGATCAACAGCCCACGCGCCGTCTGCACCAGCTTCAACAGCGTCTTGACGTACTGGGAAGAACGTATAGAAAGCAGTCAGACCTAGGAAGTAAGGTGTTGGTGCTTTCAGCGTAACTTCGAAAGTTTTTTCGTCAATCGCTTTGAATGAATCTACGTTTGCCTCGTCAAAAATCCAAGAGTACTCAGATGCAGTCTCTGGGTCAAGAACGCGGTTCCAAGAGTATTCAAAATCATTTGCAGTGATTGCTTGGCCATCTGACCATTTTGTATCACGGATAGTGAAAGTGTAAACCAGTTGGTCGTCACTTACAGTATAGCTCTCAGCGATACCCGGTTGAATTTGACCGTCAACTTCACGCATTAGACCTTCGAACATGTTGTTGATAACGTTACCGCCATCATTAGCAGCGTTCAGGCCTGGGTCAAGTGTTTTAGGCTCAGAGCCTACGTTCCAGTAAAGTACTTGCTCAACAGCAGAAGCTGGTTCTTCAGCTGGAGATTCAGTGTTCTCTGCAGATGCCTCTGTAGAATCAGAAGCAGGTGCTGGTTCCTCAGCTGGTGAAGAACAGCCTGCCAGTGAGCCGATTACCATCATCAGCACGAGTAGCAGAGATAAACTCTTTTTAATCAAATTAATCCCCTCCATTGTTTGTAATACTTACGCCTGTAAGTTTTATATATATGCACAAGCGGAGCCTTGACCCCGCCTGTGTACATATCTTTTTATACTTCTTAATGCCTTTGCCGCAAAGCACCTGTGAATCTTCTATTTGTATTTTTCATCCATCAAGTGGCACGCAACCATGTGGTCCTCGCCAATCGTTCTCAGCTGAGGCTCTTCTGTCGCACAGCGGTCCATTGCATATCTGCAGCGTGTTCTGAATCGGCAGCCGCTCGGCGGGTTCAGAGGCGATGGAACATCACCTTCAAGAATGATACGCTCAGCAGTTTTCATGATATCCGGATCCGGAATCGGAATCGCAGACAGCAGGGCTTGTGAGTACGGATGCTCTGGTGTGTCGTAAAGCTTGTTGGCTTCAGCAACCTCTACCAGCTTGCCAAGGTACATTACACCGATTCTGTCAGAAATATATTTAACCATCGAAAGGTCATGGGCGATAAAGAGATATGTCAGTCCCATTTCATCCTGAAGGTCTTGAAGCATGTTTACTACCTGTGCCTGGATAGAAACGTCCAGTGCCGAGATTGGCTCGTCACAGATAATGAATTCAGGGTCTACTGCAAGGGCACGCGCAATACCGATACGCTGACGCTGACCACCCGAGAATTCATGTGGGTATCTGTTTGCATGCTCTTTGTTAAGTCCAACACGCTCAAGAAGGTCCCAAATGATCTTCTGGCGCTCTTCGCCTGATGCAAGACCATGAATGTCCAGCGGTTCGCCAATGATATCACCAACTGTCATACGCGTGTTAAGCGATGCATATGGATCCTGGAAAATCATCTGGATTTTCTTTCTGAAAGGACGCATTTCATTTTCGTTTAGTGTAGAGATATCTGTTCCATCATAAATGATTTCACCTTCTGTGACATCGTAAAGACGAATCAGCGTACGGCCAGTTGTAGATTTGCCACATCCGGACTCACCTACAAGACCCAGTGTCTCACCTCTGTTTATTGAAAACGTAACATCGTCAACTGCCTTAACGTATTTCTTTTTGTTCCCCAAAAGGCCGTGTGTAATTGGGAAGTACTTTTTGAGGTTTTTAACCTCCAGCAAAACATCATTCTTCTTCGCCATTACTTAACACCTCGCTTTACACCTGTATCTACCTGAACCTCTGGCGCATCCTTATGATTCAGCCAGCATACCGCTCTATGACCAGTTTCAGTCACAGTGTACTCAGGCATTTTTTCCATACAGATTTTCATTGTATACGGACAGCGAGCAGCGAAAGGACAGCCTACTGGTGGCTTGATCATATCAGGTGGTGATCCCGGAATAGGAATCAGTCTCTGATTTTCACTTTCTTCGTCCATACGTGGGATTGACTTTAGAAGACCCATTGTATATGGATGCATTGGCTCATAGAAGATTTCTTCTGATGTGCCCTCTTCCATAATCAGTCCACCGTACATTACACATATTCTTGAACATACATCCGCCACAACACCAAGGTCATGGGTGATCAGAATGATTGATGTATCGATTTTTTCGCTGAGTTCCTTAAGAAGCTCCAGAATCTGCGCCTGAATTGTAACGTCAAGGGCAGTTGTTGGCTCATCGGCAATCAGCAAATCCGGCTCACATGAAAGCGCAATGGCAATCATAGCACGCTGACGCATACCGCCTGAAAACTCATGCGGGTAGTTATCAACACGCTCTTCAGGAGAAGGAATACCAACCGTACGCAGCATGTCAATCGCCTTTTCACGTGCTTCTTTTTTACTCAGACCCTGGTGACGAATAATCGCCTCCATAATCTGGTCGCCTACTTTGTATACAGGATTCAAAGAAGTCATTGGATCCTGGAAGATCATCGCGATTTCATCACCGCGAATGTTCATCATTTCTTTTTTATCTTTTTTAAGGATGTCTTCACCCTTGAAGATGATTTCACCTTCTTTAACTTTACCCGGATACTGAAGGAGCTGCATGATTGACATGGAAGTTACCGATTTACCTGAACCGGACTCACCTACGATGCCGATCGCCTCACCCTTTTTCAGGCTAAAGCTTACACCACGTACCGCTTGAACTTCACCAACGTGTGTGTAGAAAGAAGTTTTCATGTTTTTTACATCTAATAATTTTTCACTCATTATACAAACTCCTTTCTATTTACGTAGTCTTGGGTCAAGAGCATCACGCAGACCATCGCCTACGAAGTTGAACGCCAGTACTGTTAATGAGATGAATAGAGATGGGTAGAACAGCTGGTAAGCATACGTTCTAAGTCCACCCAGTGCATCTGATGCAAGAGTACCCCATGAAGCCATCGGTGCAGAAACACCAAGACCGATAAAGGATAGGAATGACTCTGTAAAGATTGCGTTTGGAATTGTCATAGCAAGAGATACGATGATTGGACCCATGGCATTTGGAATAAGGTGACGCACCATGATTCTCCAAGTCGAAGCGCCCAGTGTCTGAGCTGCCATAACATATTCCTGTTCCTTGATTGAAAGTACCTGACCACGAACAAGACGTGCCATACGTACCCAGTATACGGAACCTATTGCGATGATAATTGTCTTCAGACCTGATCCGAATACAACCATCAGAAGAATTACGTAGAGCAGTAGTGGAATAGTAGCGATAACGTCTACGATACGCATCATAATGTTATCTGCTCGGCCACCCAGGTAACCGGAAATACCACCGTATAGAACACCGATGAAGAACTGTACTACTGTGGCAACAAGGGCAACAGTAAGAGAGATTCTCGCACCGTATAGAACACGTACATAAAGGTCACGGCCCAGTGCATCCGTACCGAACCAGTATGTCTTGTTCATAGACTTGCCTGCTGGCTCAAGAACCTGATCACCTATACGCAGTTCGAATTTCTTAGCGTTAGGATCGCCAGACTTCTTCGCTTTTGCAGCAAAGCTGTAGTCAACAACAACATCTTGTCCATCTACTTCATAGATTCTTTGGCGCTTCATCATGTCTTCCTTTTTCTTAGGAAGCGATTCAATGAACTCACCGTCTTTTACTTCATAAATTCTATATTCCTTGTGAAGATAAATCTGCTTATCTCCAACTTCATAATACTCGTATCTTGGTGGCAGACCTGACATTGAAAGGTCCTGGTCAGAATATTCGAAAGCCGAAAGCATTGGGCCGAATATTGCAAGTGCCGCTAGAATTACGATAGTCACCAGACCGATCATAGACAGCTTGTTCTGCTTAAGTCTTCTCCAAGCATCTTGCCAATAAGTCATACTTGGTCTGGAAATGACATCACTCTGTAGGGTAGAAGTGTCGACCTTCTCCCACATATCTTTTGAAATAACGATATTTTCAGTCGTCATGGTCAACCTCCTAATCTCCTAGTTTGATTCTTGGATCAATCAGTCCGTATGCGATATCTACAAGGAAGATCATAAAGATTGCAAATGCCGCATAGAAAATTGTTGTACCAAGCAGTACAGTGTAGTCACGGTTACCTACGGATTCAACGAAATGGCGACCCATGCCTGGAACCGCAAAGATTTTCTCTGTTACGAATGAACCAGTCATGATAGAAGCGATCATTGGACCCATGTAAGTGACAACTGGGATTAGTGAGTTTTTAAGCGCATGCTTGAAAATAACAGTCAGTTCAGGAAGACCTTTTGCTCTTGCAGTTCGGATGTAGTCCTGCTGCATAACCTCAAGCAGTGAAGATCTTGTAAGTCTCGATACGAAGGCAAGTGAGAAACCACTCAGCGTAATTACCGGACCTATGTAGTGCTTCCAGGAGTCCAGACCGTATGCCGGCAAGACATCCAACCTCGCACTAAATACATATACAATGAGTGTACCGAGTACGAAGCCCGGAACCGCAACCCCCAAGGTTGCAAAGATGGTAACGAGGTAATCCTCCCATCTATTTTGCTTCAGAGCCGATATGATACCAACCGGTACCCCGACACCAACAACAACCAGTGCCGCCAGTCCACCCAGTTTTGCAGAAACAGGGAAACCTTGTTCAATCAGTTGATTAACTGTAATACCTGGTCTTGAGAATGAAGGACCAAGCTCAAATGTTACAACACCTTTTAAATAGTCAAAATACTGTTTGTACAGTGGATCGTTTAGATGATACTTTTCATTCAGCGCTTCGAGTACCTGTGGTGGTAGAGCCTTTTCATTCAAGTCGAACGGACCGCCCGGAATTGAATGCATAAGGAAGAATGTAATAGTAACGACGAACCACAGCGTAATCAGCATAGACACTACCCGACGCAGAGTATATCTTGCCAAATCGCCACACCCCTTTCAGTTTTTTAGTGCACCCTCACATAATGCGCTCTCTTAAATAATGGAATCATTTCGCATAATACAGTCTGAAATGCAATTTTCATTTTTATAACTTGAATTTTTTTCGATATTCAAATCGATTTCATTCATGTAATAAAATCCAGCATTTCAACAAGTTAAATATTAATGATATTTTAACATTCAAGAAAGCTTGCAATATATTGAGTGCAATGCGTTTTACATATACTTAATATACCTTGAATTTGGCTAATTTTCAACGTTTCTGGTCTTGTACAACTTTTAAAAGATTGTAACATTCTCCACAGTAGTTGATACGACACCTTTTAACGTCCCATTACAGAAAATTCATATATCCATTTAAAGGAAAATCGTTAGACGTACTGACTTCACAGCATTCCGCTCAACTTATGCCCATCGTTCACCAAATCGTTTGATATTGAGGAATTTTCAGACATTTCAAGCCTCTCAATACAGGAAATCGTTTTTTGCAAGTTTCTAAACTGAATCAGTCATTTTTCATTCAAATGTAAAAATGGCCATATTGTTCAATCCTTATCGAATTATTATTATGAAATTTACACTTTCTTTTATCAAATTTACTAAATGCATAAACTGTTTTCATGAGAACAAAAGGAAAAACCCTTGCAAACATAAGTGTTTGCAAGGGTTTTATCTACAAATCGAGCTTCGCAGCTCATTTAACTCAAATCTAAATTTCAATCATAGAGTTCGAGATACTTCGGTATTCCTTCAAAAAAGTATGATTTTGTCGAAGAAATTCCTATTGTTCTATCAACGCGACAAAAGCCTCTTCTGTCATGGTTTCAACACCCAGTTCATTTGCCTTTGCAAGTTTGGAGCCTGCACTCTCTCCATAAATGACATAGTCTGTTTTCTTGCTCACACTGCCAGACACCTTTCCACCACGTTCCTCGATAATCTTTTTAGCCTCATTACGCTTATATTGAACAAGGGTACCGGTCAAAACAAAGGTTTTGCCCGCAAAGAAAGAGTCCAGATCGATTTCAGGTGCTGCTTCGGCAGTCATGTTGACTCCAGCCCGCTTGAGTTTTTCAACACGCTCCACATTTTTCACGTCGCTGAAATAGGCCACAACTGACTGCGCCATTTTTTCGCCAATTTCCTCAACTTGGGAAAGTGCCAGAATGTCCGCTTCCATGATACTGTCAAGGTTTCCAAAATGACTTGCAAGCGTTGATGCGGCTCTCTCACCAATCAAGGAGATTCCGAAACCCGAAATCAGGCGCGAAAGGTCATTGGCTTTTGACTTTTCTATGGATGCAAGGAGATTGTCTACAGACTTCTCTCCCATACGTTCAAGCAGGAGCAGTCGGTCTCTCTTTTCATGAAGATAATACAGATCTGCAAAATCGAGAATCATCTCATTGCGTATGAGCTGCTCTACCTGTCTTTCACCCATGCCGTCAATATCCATTGCCGCACGGGATACAAAGTGAATAATCCCGCGTCTTAGCTTTGCAGGACACTTCTCATTGATACACCGCAGTGCGACTTCACCTTCAATTCGAACGGTTTCCGAACCGCATTCAGGACAATTCACTGGCAGCCTGTAAGGCACTTCCTCGCCGCTTCTCTTTTCAGTGACCACACGCACAACTGCCGGAATGACATCTCCAGCCTTCTGTATAATGACACGGTCCCCAATACGAATATCCTTTTCGTCTATATAATCCTGATTATGCAGTGTGGCATATGTCACGGTCGAGCCTGCCACCTCTACGGGTTCAAGATGCGCCTTTGGTGTCAGTACGCCCGTTCTGCCAACCTGCACAATAATATCCTTAACCACCGTTTCTTTTTCCTCTGCAGGAAACTTATAGGCAATGGCCCACTTGGGGCTCTTCGCACGAACGCCAAGCTGTTCACGCTGGTCAAGGCTGTCAATCTTAATCACCATACCGTCTATTTCATACTCAAGATCATGCCTTTTGGTAATCATGGCTTCACACAAATCCGCCGCGCCTTCAATCGTATCAAAGGTCTGATGCGTTGAAACTGTGAAACCCAGTGATTCCAGGTAAGCAAAGTTCTCGGCATGGCTATCGGAAGCAACCTCTCCCGAAAGTACATCGAATACAAATATATCGAGAGGTCTTGAGGCTGTAATGCGTGAGTCAAGCTGTCTAAGCGACCCAGCTGCAGCGTTCCTTGGGTTGGCGAAGGGTTGAAGCCCCTGGTCCTGCTGACGCAGATTCAAAGCTTCGAACTTCTTCTTTGGAAAATACACTTCACCTCTGACCGTAATGCTGACAGGGGCTTTAAGGCGAAGGGGAATGCTGTGAATCGTTTTGAGATTTTCAGTGATATTCTCACCGGTCTCGCCGTCACCGCGTGTTGCGCCTTCTACAAATATGCCATTTTCATATCTGAGTGCGACACTGAGCCCGTCTATCTTATATTCAACCGTATACTTGGGCAGACCAGTCAGTTCCTTCATAACACGCTGGTCGAAGTCTACAAGATCGTTTCTGTTATAGGCGTTTCCAAGACTCAGAAGCTTGACACCGTGACGTACCTGCTCGAACTGCGACAGCGGGGTACCGCCAACGCGCTGTGAGGGGGAGTCCTGACGCTTTAGCTCTGGAAAAGCCCCTTCAATTTCGATGAGCTTGTTCATGAGCTTGTCATAATCTGCGTCTGAAATCTTAGGCGCATCCATATTGTAGTACATTTCACTGTGATACCAAATCGTTTCCACAAGCCGCTCAACTATGTCTTGAGGCGATGCAAGTGTGTTTATATCAAGGGACAGAAGGTCCGAATAATCCATCGGTGATATCTTAGACATTTTACGCTCCTAACCGAGTATTTCAAGAGGTGCCATACCTACTTGCAGCTTTTTGATTCCTTTTTTGTTAAAGGCTATGGTTACAACCGCGCGCTCACCTTCACCCGTCACTGTAATCACAGTCCCTTCACCAAAGGTCTTGTGCAGAACTTTGGTACCCGGCTTTAGGGCCCCATCAGCTACCGGGCTTGTTTCTCGGGCCTTGGGAAGATGGAAGCCGCCCACCATTCTTTCCTTGTATTTCAGCTCTGAGGTCTTTCTCTTCGCAATCTCAGCTGTTCCACTGTCAATCAGACCTGCAGGAATTTCTTCAACAAACCTGGAAACCAGGTTCACATTTGTCTTGCCATACTGATTTCTCAGGTAGGCATGTGTGAGAAAGAGCTGCTCTTCAGCACGGGTAATGCCTACATAAGCAAGACGACGTTCCTCTTCAAGGGCAGTATCATCGTCAAGGGCTCTGCCTGTCGGGAAAATACCTTCTTCCAGTCCGGCAAGAAACACAACAGGAAACTCCAGTCCCTTTGCAGAATGAAGGGTCATAAGAAGCACGCCGACCTCTTCCTCGTCAAGGCCATCTATATCTGACATCAGGCTGACTTCTGCCAGGAAATCCTCCAGTCGTGCGGAGCCAGAGCGCGCCTGGTACTCCATTGTCACATTTATGAGTTCCTTCAAGTTTTCCAGTCTGCTTTTTGACTCCACAGTCTGGTCAAGCACCAGTTCTGCCTCATAGCCGCTTTCAGAAAGCACACCTTCTAAAATCTCATGAACCGCCATATCCTCTTTGCCCTGAACAAAAGGACGCACGGCCTTCATAAAATCTGTCAGTCCGCCAAGAGCACGCTTTGGCGCTATGCCCCCCTCCATCATCTCTTCGATGGCATCGTAAAGGGAGATTTCGCCTTCATTTGCATAAGCTGCAATGGCTTCAAGCGACTTTGCGCCAATGCCCCTTTTGGGAACATTGATAATCCGCATCAGACTCACATCATCACTGGTATTGAGTATGAGACGCAGATAACAAAGCGCGTCTTTGATTTCACGTCTGTCATAGAACTTATGGCCTCCAACGATTTTATAGGGAATACCTTCACGCATGAGGCACTCCTCAAACACGCGGGACTGGGCATTGGTTCTATATAGAATTGCAAATTCCGAGAAGGAACGGGACTCCTGTCGGCTCAGACTTCGAATCTGATCAGCTACATATCGCCCTTCATCATACTCATTCTGGCCCATGTAGTATTTGATTGGATTGCCCTCATGCTGTGCAGTCCAAAGTTTTTTAGGTTTTCTGCCCGAATTGTTTTCTATAACTGCATTGGCTGCGTCTAGAATGACCTTGGAGGAACGATAATTCTGCTCAAGCTTAATGACTTTGGCGTTCCTGTAATCGGACTCAAAATCTCTGATGTTGCGAATATCCGCACCACGCCACCCGTAGATACTCTGGTCGATATCACCTACGACACAGAGGTTGCCATACCCGGAAGCAATGAGATTGACAAGCTTATACTGTGCCTTGTTGGTATCCTGATACTCATCGACCAGGACATACTTGAACTTGCCCTGATAGTATTCCAGTACCTCATCATGTGTGGACAGAAGATCAATGGCCTTAATGATCAGGTCGTCAAAGTCCATGGCGTTGTTCTGCTTCAGTTTCTTCTGATAAAGACTATATATTTTACTTACGTTCCTAAGCTGGTAATCTGAGTAATTGATTTCAGCGAACTTGTCAGCAGAAATCAGATCATTCTTCGCCTCAGAAATCTTTGCGCTCACAAATTTGGGCGTGACCGTCTTTTCATCAATATCAAGCTCCTTGAGACATGACTTGATGAGTGTTCTCTGATCGGTTGTGTCATAAATGACAAAATCACGCTTATAGCCAAGCAGATCAATGTCCCTGCGAAGTATTTTGACACAAGTTGCGTGGAATGTTCCAACCCACATGGTTGTAGCACCTGACCCAATCAGGCTTTCAATCCTGTCACGCATTTCACCCGCCGCCTTGTTGGTGAATGTGATGGCGAGAATTTGGCTTGGATACACATTTTTCTCTTCAATTAGATACGCTATGCGATTTGTCAGTACGCGCGTCTTTCCTGAACCTGCTCCCGCGAGAACCAGAAGAGGACCTTCGGTCGTAATGACCGCTTCGCGCTGTTTATCGTTCAACATTCCTAAATCCATGCAATTTACCTCACTTTGCGAACGTACATTCGTTTTAAATCTATTTTATCATACTACAGGCAATACTTTAATATCCTAACAGAGATTCTTTCAAGAGTAAAATGCTTCTATGCATGCCCACATAAAAACCGCGCGAGTGCATGCTCCTCACTCCACGCGGTTCTTGGTTTTCCCTGTTTTCTTCATTTAAATAATCAGATTGACAAGCAGACCCTGTATCTGACCGATCTTTTCCAAGAGGCGTATCTGCTTCTTTTCCTGACCCAGTATGAGGTTTGTCAGTTCAACGAGCTGTTTGTCTATTTCCTTGACAGTTCGCATGACACGTGTTCGACCTGTTCGACTGAATCCCCTGCGTTCTTCGATCTTATAGCCCTTTTCGACAGCCTCTTCTACAAATCCCTTGATCATTTCACGGTACTCAATCAGTGTTTCAACCGTTCTATTCTCAATAAGCTGCTTGCCCTTGCTTTCTATGTCCTTAAGCAATTCATCAAGAAGCTCCTTGGAATGCTCCCTGTTGTCCTCAAGGTTGGTGAGAATTTCAGTAAAGGTAATACGCGGTGCTTCTGATTTCTTCACCCCGGACGATTTTTGGAGTCCGGAACGGGATACCTTTTTAACTTTCATCCTATTCCTCCTCCTCAAGTCTGCCGATTATTTCAACAATCCCGCTAACCACCGCATAAAGCTGAGGTGGAATATTCTTGCGCAAATCATTTCCAACCTGCTCTTTAAGCGTATCCGCATTTTTTTCAATGGGAATGTTCTGTTTCTCGGCTTCCTTCTTTATATAGGTGCTCAGTCCATCAAAATCATTGGCATCTGATTTGGCATAGGATTCAATCTGTGCATCATATACACGAATTCCCTTCGTTTTCATATTGAAAAATCAAATCCTTTCTCCGTCGCTTCTGTATAGGTCACAGATTTCTGTGTTTTTTCAGCCGCCGTTGACTTAATGAGTTCCTTTGGCGTGGTGTCGCTCAAGCCTGAGAAACGAACCGGTCCAAGCTTGTATCCGATGTTGACGAACTCTTTCTGCAGTGCATTTACCATTGGTTCCATAACCTCTTCAAACGATGCATCATCATTTCTGACGCTGATTGAGAGCAACTTGTCATTTGACTGAAGCAGGATTCCTGTCTCACCATATTTTTTCAGTTCCACTGAAAAATACAGAGATGCATTCTCCCAGTCAATGGAATCGCCATTTTTACGTGAGTTGACATAAAGACGCATGTCCTTGACTTCACCATCTGCCTCAAGAGGAATATGGAAAAAGAGTGTCTGGGTGTCCTGTTTGGTTTCCAGCTTATTCATGAGCTGCTGGCCTGTCAAGTTATTTAAGGCCTTTTCAGCACCTTCAACGGCACGCTTACTGCCTACGTCATCGCTTTCAGCCAGCTTAAGAAGAACTGCTTTCAAATTGTCCTTGATTTTATAATCCTCTTCGCTTTGCAGCTTTCTATTGCTGCTCAGGAGTTTTTCAGCGACTTCAGGTTCATGGTTGAGGCCCATATCTCTAAAGAGCTCCACCACGCCACGCATAGATGTGTTCTGCCACTGAAGGGTCGGCATGCTTGCCTGCTTCATCCCGCTCATTTCAAAAGCCTGCTTAAATGCCATGAGTTCAATATTCTTCTCAGATGGTTTGAAAATCATCTTTTCCAGTGTTCCAGATACATTCTTTACAATATCTTTGGCTGCTGAAACATCGCCCTTTGCGAGCAGTTTTCTAGCTTCTTGAAGCTCAGAACTCATATTCAACAGATTTTTTTCCATCTTCATACTGGTGTATAGGGTCACGTCACTCTTCATGAGCATGTTGTCCAGCTTATCTATGGATTTTTCAAGGTTCTCTTTCATTTCTTCACGGGTGAGTGCGCTTTCATCCGATTCGATTTCCTTGAGGGATGAAAGAATTTCCTTGCGGGTCTGATTAAAGGTCTCCTTGGCTTCAATCGCCTGTTCTGTAACCTTTGTCACCAGATAAGACTTAAACCGCGTATCATCAAGGGCTTCCTGCACATCTGCACCCAGCTGTTCGGCAAGAGCAGATGCCACCTCATCAAAGGAGGCTTCCAGTCTTTCCATGATTTCTTTTTCGAAATCATCCAGGTCCTCAGCATCCACATCGATGTCCAGTTCCTCATCCTCTGACTGGCTTTCATCAAGGGACGCCACTTCCCCTTGAGTCTGATCGATTGCAGACTCAGAAAGGTCCACATCACCGACGAGTTCTGCCAGGGCATCTTCACCGAGTACATCTGCCAAGGCTGACTTCAGCAAGTCTTCAAAGGAGAGGTCGCTCCCGCCTTGCATTGCTGAAAACGCCTGGGCAACCGCTGCCATAATCTGATCGACCCCAATACAGATGGCATTTCCATCGCCGGTGTCAATGAAGACGGTTTGTCCTTTGACATCTGCATTTACGGAAATCAGATCATTTACAGCGCTTACAATCGCCTTGTCTATTGGAAGACCCGACTTCACTGCGGCTTCAACCTTCTCTTTAAATGCTTTTGGAATGCTCTTATCTGCCTTGATTGCTTCAAGCAGGTCTTCCGTTTCGCCTTCAGTCACTTCCTTGGTGCCTGAAAGGGTCTCAATCATTTCACTTTCATTCATTTCATTATTGAGCGTTTCATGAATGGCTTTCAGATTTTCTTCAGTGAGTTCGACATCCTTATCGGCAGCCCATTCGATGGTCTCAAGCTTTGACGCAGTACTTCCAGACTGGTTTGCCATGAAGCTCTCAACTGAAGACGCCTGGCTTTCTGTCAGGGGATAGTCCATCTTTCTTAAAAGCGTTTCGACTTTATCCATACCGGGAACCGAGCTGTTCTGAAACACGCTAAATGCACCCAGCGATGTGTTGGATGCGGTGTTCTCCTGAGAAGCAGTTCGGTTTAATGTCATAAATCTATTGGAACTAAATAGTTGGTCTATTATTTTCATTTGGCTCACTCCATTTATTCTTCTAATAAGATTATCGGTAAATGAGAGATAATTTTGAGCTGTTTTTACTGTACATTTGAAATCATTTAGTCCAGTTTTCTTATCCCAGCCGCGACATACACGATTCCCATTGCCATAAGGATTATAACAGGTTGAATGAAATTCCCTTTGCCCGCTAGTTCTATGACAACACTGTGCAGTGCATCAAGTGCCCACCGGTGCGGTGTAAGCAAACTCAGACCCAAGAGGATTCTGGAACTGACAATCTCAAGCGGCCACATGCAGCCCCCGAGCATGGCAAAGGATGTCAAGATTACAGGGGTTGCTGCCGACAGCTGTCCATGGTTTTTGACCATGCTTGACAAGAGCAGGCCCATCCCCGTCAATGAAAATATGTAAGCTAAGCAAATGGTCAGAATGGCCAGCCAATGTCCACCGACCTCTATACCAAACAGGACATTTCCCCCTATGAAAATAATAGCCATCTGAATGAAACCAATGAGGACTGTTGTCACTAGATTTCCAGCAATTATACTGACTTTCCCAATAGGCGACTGAAGCTGACGTGCCCAAGTATGATACATTTTGTCATTTACGATTTCACCGATGCCAAACACGATTGAATATGCTGAGAAAAGCAGGGCAAATCCCAGAAAGTTCTCCATGGTTGTCACTTCTGCATCCACTGTGCCAGGCGGCGCAGTTTCTTTAACCCCAAATGCCGACACAGCGTCACGCGCATTCTGTATGCGTTTGAAAACAGCAGCGACGCGCGCATTCCGATCCGCCTCATTCTGGTAAATGTCGCCGTATTCCGCCAGTGACTGACTGAAGGTCCAGTCTCCATGCATATCTGAAAGAATGGTGGACACCGCCTGCTTGAGACCCAGTATTTCCACATCGGCCTTATTGCTGACAAAATCAATGCTGACCGCACCCGCTTTAAGGCCATTTTCAAAATCCGGGCCAAAGACAAGGAGCGCGATACCTTCATTATCATTGATCAAAGCTCTGCCCGACGCTTCGTCTACAAGCGTGGCCTGATAATCTCCAGTACTGCTTAGGGCTTTCACAAGATTTTCTGACATCTGGGACCTTTCTTCAAAGGCCAGGAATAATTCTGATTCAGTCACAGAAGCGCCTGATCCGCTAAAAGCGTACACCATGCCGAGGGCAAGGAGTGCCATAACCAGCATGACTTTATAATCGTCCTTAAGCCCCAGCAGTCTGAGTTTTATAATTGCTGTCATTTTGGCACCTCTCCTTTTTCCAAATGATTACTAGGCTCATTGCTGATAGAACCAAGCCATTGATTGCCAATATGACCAAACTTCCCGAAAGATTCCGTATAGGCTCACCCGACATGACTTTTATATATGCATCGAGTGCTACACCGTTAAGTGGCACTTTCCCAAGGACCTGTATTTTCTTTGGAAGAACCTCAAGGGGAATATAGGATCCACCGAGTAGACCCATAACCTGAAAGACAATCGATTCAAAAAGACTGGCAACCCGTGTCTTTTCCATAGCAAATGTGACTGCTGCGAGCAGGCTTCCAAGACCCGCAATAGCAAATGCAGTGAATCCGCTTAATATGAATGTGCTCGTGAAGCTTCCCCACTGGACACCCAGGATCAGAGTGGAATACAGAATCAGCAGTACAAGCTGAAGGACCACCAGAAAAAATAGGGTCAGGAACTTACCCGCTAAAATTGCGCCCAGGGATAAGCCCGATATGCGCATGCGCTGATAGGTAAAGTCACGTTTTTCCGAAGCAGCAAATAGCTGCCTCTACCGGCACTAAAGAGGACAAAGAGCGTCAGCATCCCCACAGAATAGTAGCTCCTGCTGTCAATCGCTGGCTTTCCGCGCCCAGTCTCATCATTAAATACCGTCTTCATGACGGTGTCACTTCCGCCGCTTTGCGCAACACCCTCAAATGTTTCTTCATAATTCGTCATGAGACCTGATTCGAAAACATAGGCAACCGCAATATTTTTCCTGATTTCAGCGGATTCGATCTGGTTTAAAAAACCACGAATCAAGCTGACGGCAATGTCTGCTGTCACATGCTTGTTGGGGTTTCTCACAACCTCCACTTCAAGTCTCTTTTCCATTGGCGTGAACAGATCAGTGTAGCTCGCCCTCAAAAAATCTTCAGGCAATCTTACAATAGCGGAAATAGCGTCCGCATTCAGCGCCGCCATTGCCTCTTGGTCGTTCATTACATCAAATTGCATTATTTCAAGCACCTTGGCATTGCCCAAGAAGTCTTCAAAGAATATCTTCTCTATGTCCGTAACGCGTGCTGTTTCATAGATTTTGTCCATGACATCTTCTGGGAGTCTATCTTGAATAAAGGCCGATTCATAGACAGCGTCTAGAATTTCTTCTGGCGCCTCATCGGCATAGGCTTTTACAACCGCAACCTTGAACTGAGGCACTTGGGGACTGTCTCCAAAAACACCTTCAAGGGCAAAGCTCAGAATGGTCGTCAAAATGATCGGCATTAAGACAATCACCATGAGTGTCTTTCTTTCACTAAGCAGTATTTTCAAATTATTCATCAGCAAATGGAAAATAAGCATGTGCGCCTCCAAATCAGTCTCTAAGAGCCTTACCCGTCAAATGCAGGAATACAGATTCCAGATTCGGTCTCACGATTTCAAGAGAGTCGATTCCAACATTCAAACGCCCTGCAATATCCAGGGCTTCACGCACAATATTCTTTCCATTTTTCGTAAAAAGGCTGACAGAGTTCTGCGTTGAACTGATTCGATCAATATTATCCACTTTCGATAAGGCTTCAATAAATGTGTCGGTTACAGCGCTTACCTGTATCACAATTTTTCTTTCTCCATCTATGATGTCTATCAGGTCGTCCTGAGTCCCCGAAGCAATAATCTTTCCACTGTCCATGATATGTATGTTTCTGCAAAGATATTCGACCTCTTCCATGTAGTGGCTGGTATAAATAATGGTCATGCCCAGCTTGTTCAGTTCAAGCACCGTATCCAGAATGTGATTTCTGGACTGGGGGTCGATACCCACGGTAGGTTCGTCCATAATAAGGAGTTTGGGCTCATGTAGCAGCGCCGCGCCGATATTGATTCTTCGTTTCATGCCGCTCGAATACTTTTCAACCTTGTCTTTAAGCCGGGTATCGATGCCAATGATCTCAGAGACCTGGTCAATACGCTGCCTTAATCGTTTGCCTGTCAGTCCGTAGGCCTGTCCCCAAAATTTCAGATTGTCATACCCGCTCAAGGTCGGATAGAGGGCTATTTCCTGGGGGACTATCCCCAGTTCCCTCTGAATGTGTTTCGGGTGTCTGACTATATCGTGTCCTTTGTAAAGAATTTCACCCGAATCCGGCTTCAGTAGCGTTGAAATCATGGAAATTGTCGTCGATTTTCCGGCACCATTGGGACCTAGTAGACCCACTATTTCACCTTGCTCTACTGTAAAACCAACGCCATCAACCGCCTTAAGCCCACCATATGCTTTTTTAAGCTGTTTAATCTCAAGCAGTGTCATAACACAGCATCCCTTCTTTTTCTTTACTCTATTCTTATCATGATTTGTAATTTCGTATGTAATAAAATCAGCCTACATGTACCTTTTTCTCTTTACTCAGGCTTTATCCTGCATCTCTTCATATATTTATTACTTTCTTAATTATTTGGCTCAATCATTGTAAAAGCAGGTCTTGTCATAGGTGAAAAAGGAAAAACCCAGAACTGCACACGCAGAACTGGGTTTTATAAGCTTTTTGTATGTGATAGACATGATATTCCTATAACTGCTATGCAGTTTCCTTAGTCAACTTATTGCTTTCAGCTGTGTTTCCATCTCCCTTACCGCTTGCGGAAATCATGAATACGGATGCGATGATTACGAGACCACCGACGAGCTGGATCATGCTGAGGGTTTCACCCAGATAGAAATACCCGGCGATAATTGTTACGACAGGAATCAGATTGAGATAATAGGACGACTCCCCAATACCCAAAATGTCCAGTGCGCATAAATAAACCCAGAAGCCGATTGCGGATGCGAACACCCCTAGAATAACAACGTGTATCCAGATCTCACGTGTCACATCTGCCCAGACTGTCTGCTCCATCAAAGCGAAGGGAATAAAACATACAAGACCAATGATTGCCTGCCAGAAAATCACCTTCAGCTGGCTGTATTTCTCAAATAGAGGTGTTGATGCAACTGAGTAGGCAACCCATGAAACAACCGCACCGCCCATCATCAGATAGCCTTTCAGATACCCGGAGCCCAATAGAGCTTCAATATCAAGACCGACGACCAGACATACACCTATTACGGAGAGCGCCAGACTGATGATTGTCCTAGGCGAAACGGCCTTTTTATAAATCAGGCTTTCAATAATTACTGAAAACACTGGAATACTTGCAATGATAAGGGATGCTGCAGATGCAGACGTGTATTTGACCCCATTATTCTCAAAATAGAAGTATATGGTGATTCCTACGGCGCCGGCAATGAATACATTCAGAAAATCCTCCCGCTGAAGCGCCAAACTTTCTTTTCTTAGCCGCATCACAATAAACAGCAGGACGCTCGCAATTGCAAAGCGAAGTCCGCCTAATGTCATAGCTGGAAGCACCTGTACCGCTACGCGGATATTCACAAATGAGATGCCCCATACAAATACAGCAATTAGAATGGCTATAACGCCAGTCAGTTTGTTCTGCTTCATAATGAATTCTCCTATCCTATGTCTAAATCACATTAATGTAATTCTACGCCTCCCTAAACAAAATTGCAATATACTTTTGTACCTAAATATATACGTTTGGGTAATTACTTGTACTTTGTGTCGATTTCTCTGAAATTTGAACGCAAAAATCCCACGTGCAACCGGGAAGTCAGCAGCGTGGGACCTTGGATTATCGTATGCAGTTCAATAAGTGCTGCTGATATTACAGCAGCTTCAACCACCTTACATACCTGAATGCAGAAGCGGTGAAATACGCTTATAAACGAGCAGTGTAATAACACTGACCGCGATACCCTTAAGCAGGTTGAAAGGGATTACCGCGTACAGAATATAGCCATTTAGATCGACAATCAGTGCGTTGGCTGCTTGAGCCATTTGAATGATCTGGTCGATTGGCATAAAGTTCTCATAGAATGGAATCAAGATGAAGTAGTTGGCAAATGCACCCAGCAGAGCCATAACGACAGTTCCCACAGTCAGACCGATCAGGGCTGTCTTCATTGATTTCTTTTTTGAGTAAATAAAACCTGCTGGTGCAACAAGTGCTGCTCCAACTAGAAAGTTAGCTAGTTCGCCTACACCACCCGTTGAAGTTCTGAAAAGATGCAGGATATTTTTTAGCAGTTCAATGGCAATCCCCGCCACAGGACCAAATGCAAAAGCACCAATTAGGGCACCGATGTCACTTAAGTCGATTTTTAGAAAAGGTGGAAAGAATGGCAGTGGAAACTCAATAAACATAATTACAAACGAAATCACACTGAGCAGTGCAATTTTTACCATCAGATTTACAGATGATTGACGATTCATGATAAAACCTCCTAATGATATCTACAAAAGATTGCGGATCAGGGATTTCTCGTCAATAACAAAGAAAGTCCCTGAAGATGTTAGCTTCAGGGACATGTTTATTCATCACGTAATTTACGGATAACACACATCTTCTTCCATCCAGACTTTACTGTCGGTTCTGGAATTGCACCAGATCAACCTTTCGGCTCGCGGACTATAACCGCCGGTCGGGAATTTCACCCTGCCCTGAAGAATGTATTAATTTTCGCTCTTATAGTAGCACAGTCTCCTGTGTTTCGTCAAGCTTTATGCTCTATTGATCCTATACAAGCACGGCGATTGCTTCAAGAGCCTTGTCGTAATCCGGCTCATGTGATACTTCGCTCACGTACTCAACGTATTTCACTGTATTGTCGCGGTCTACAACAATAACACCTCTCGTCAGCAGTCTGAGTTCCGCAATGGCGAATCCGTACTTGTCGCCAAAATCCAAATCCCTGTGATCTGAAACGACATCGATATTTTCCACGCCCTCAGCTGCACAGTAACGCTTTTGTGCAAACGGCAGGTCAACTGTGATTGTCACAATTTGAACGTCATCCTTAAGCTTACCCGCTTCTTCATTAAAACGCATTGTCTGAAGGGAGCATACACCTGTATCGATTGATGGTGCTACAGAGATAACCTTCACTTTGCCTTTCGTTCCCTCATAAAAATCATAAGGTTTAAGATCCTGCTTAACAGCAGTAAAGTTTGGCGCCTGTTGGCCAACTTCTATAGCTTCACCACGAAGTGTCATAGCATTTCCACCGAATGTAATTGCATTTTTTCTCATTTTGAAATACCCTCCTAATTTATGTTTATTGCCATTTGAATGATTTCATTTTTGTACTTGTTACATTTATACTAGCACATGAGAATTATCCAGTCAATGATATTACACCATTTTAGTGATTTATTTTTTCATCAGGAAAAACTCTGGTCCTTTTAGGAAATCTCTTCATACTCTTTCTCTTGAACCACCTTCAGTGCTGTAGCATCGTATGGCGCAATGATGTAGAGACCTGGCCCAACGCCTGGTATGTCCATAAAGAAGTCCGTTCCATGGCCTTCACGGCTAGATACATTGATGGCGCCGCCAAGCTTGTCCTGGACAAGGGCGAACACTTCTGCCAGCCCCATGCCCGCACTGCCAAGCAGGGACGTCGTCGAATAATAGGGCTCGAAAATACGTTCCTGGACATCTGCATGCATGCCTGCTCCATTGTCGCTGAAGTAAATTCTCAGATAATCATCATCATAGATGACTTCAATGGTAATAGACCCCTCTTCCATATCGGTAAAACCATGCTCTACAGCATTTGTTGTCAAATGGGTCAGAATCTGTGTGAACACCATGGTATCCGATTTCACAATCAGGTCACTGTCGCAGAAAACGCCAAAGTCTATATTCATGTTATGGTATTCACTCAAAATCATGGTCATGATTTCCTGAATAAACACCTTGAGATGTATCGTTTCAAAATCCGAACTGTCTACTGGTGACAGCACCTGCTCACCGTCATGGCTCAATCTGAAGAGCAGCTTTCTTATTTCTGCCATATTGGCACCAATTTTGGTCAGTTTTTTCTTATCCACTGCATCTTCCGAACAGCACTCGGCCATCAAGTTGATTTCATGAACCGCCTGTGCTGCAGCAACTTCTCCCTCAACCAGGGTATTGACTTCCTTTGTAAGCGGTTTTGGATCGCACACGCTCATCACTGGCAATGCATCCTTGGCAGCCTTTTCAGTAATACGCTGTGCTATTTGGGCAAACTCCTCAAAATAAAAGTGCTTTTCTTTATGACAGTCACCATCAATAACTTGATGTATGCCGGCAAAGCAGCGGTTGACACGTCCGGTAAAGAGAATCAGCATAAATGCCGTCAGCATAAATAGAACAAAGCCGGTAATGACAATGATCAGGTTAAGATTCTGTTCTGTCTGCTTCAGGTAGTAAGCCTTCCGGTCGGCATAGCTTTCATCCAGGGTCACTTTAATCCCCAATATCCAGTCCCAAGCTTCGATTGGTTTCACATAGGAAATCTTGAGAACCTTGTTTTCATCGTCGAATCCAGATTCCTTCACAAAATCGCCCTGCTTTGAGTCTATGCCCAAGGCCAGCATGTCTCCAGAAAGACTTCGATTTTCAAGAACCAGCTGCCCATTTTCAAAGATTAGCTTGCCCGTCTCATCTGAAATATAGTATGCATACTTCTCATCTTCAAGTGCTTTTAAATCTTCCAGAACCTTGTACTGGAGCGCATCCATAAAGGCATTTTCATAGATTCCAGTACCGATATACCAGTCAAAATCTCTGAAACGTCTCACATAGGAGACTTTGAGTTCTCCACCGGTGAGCATGGCACCCGGCATGGCCCAGTGTCCTTCTACAAAGCCTTCACCAAAGTTCTTGGCCAGATTGATTTCGTCGCGAACAACAAAATTCCCAAAATTGTCGACCAGATCAAGAACGTTCTGTCCCTCCTGATCAGGTTTTACCGGATAAAGCATGACCTCGCCATCGAAGCGGTCCATGAAAAAATAACCCTGACCTTCATCATAGCGAATATCTCTGAGCGCACTGGCAATTTCCGCTTCTATTTGTGAATCGGAAAGTCTGTCCTTGTTTGACTCGTATATGTATTCAGCAAGAATATAGGCATTTTCAACCCGCTCCTGAAGTTCCATGCGCATGGCCTTGATTGCATTGGCCCTGCTTGCTTTTGCATATTCAATGATTTCTCCCGCTTCCACTTCCAACTGCGACTTCTCAAAACGCTCTATTTCAACACGAACCGCATCTCGTTCTGCGGTATACGCCGTTTTTGTCGAGTACATCACTGTCATCGATATGACTGCAATAAACACAGTGAACGCGAGTAGGACGATTCCCATCAATAGAGATGAGAACTTGTATTTACCCTGCATAGGCTTCAACCTTCCCCCACATATTTCTTTCAACACAAATCATCCATACCCCTAATATGACGATTAAACTCAAAAATTGTCGAAATTTCCTATTGTAAATTATATTTGAATGTTCTGAAGAAAACAAGCGCGTTCACAAGATGCCTTTAACTACAAAAAAGCCTCTCGCTTGAATGCAAGAGGCTTCAGTACATAGGCAGTTTCAAATGTGCTTAGGAAAACCTGCCCATGTATATTCTTTATTGTGATAGGGTGCTTTGCCCTTTAGCCGTTCAGAATTTCCATCAGCTTTGAGTTGGGCAAAATAACCGTTCTAAACAGGATCACACCTGCAACAGATACTACAATAAACTCTCCAAAGGCAACCTGTCCGATTGTCAGGAATAGAGGCAGCTTGAACAGGATGTTCAGCATGACACCAATAATGATCCCGTTGGTAATCACTGGCCATAGTGAGGCTATGAAAAGGTTCTTTGTTCTCGCCACCAGCTCAACACTGATATAGGTGGCCAGGGTTCCAAACACGATATCCATGACACCCAGTTGAGAATATAGATTCGCAAGCAGGCATCCCAAAACCAGGCCCGGAATGTATTTTCTATTTATGAATGCAAGCAGTACCAATATTTCTGACAGTCTAAACTGAATAGGCCCATAGCTTATTGGAGCCAAACTGATGGTTACCGCAGCGTATACAGCGGCTACAATCGCACTGAAAACAAGATTTCTAATCGACTCAGATCTCATCTTTTTCTCCTTTATAACATATATGATACGTAATAAGTACAAAATGAATGAACAGATTAGAAGCTATCATACTCTCTTCTTCTTGTCAACTCTATCTTTACTTTAAATCCATGTGGTATCCTAGAGCGTAAATATACCCTCATTGGGTATAAGTTTCTTAGCATCAATAGAATTTAACATAGGTCAGGAGGTTATGCAATGGGAACAGTCCGCTTTGTGAAAACAGTTGAGACGAAAAAGGGCGCGTCCCTTTTAGATACAGCACAAAAGGAAAAAATCAAAATCAAGGCACCTTGCAATGGAAAGGGCAAGTGCGGCAAGTGCCTGGTCAAAGTCATATCCGGAAAGGTGAATCCACCTACCAAGAATGAGCTGAAGGCCATCAGCGATAAAAAATTGAAGGACGGTTATCGCTTGGCTTGCGAAATCACAGAGATGGATGATTTGGTGGTTGAGTGGCCAAAGAAGGATAAGTAGGCTGGCGCTTCATACTATCAGGCAAGCTACGCCTTTTTAAAATCGATACTCAACAAAAGCATAAAAGAGGCTTCACCCGGTGTATGCCATTACGAGCAGATACACCAGGTGAAGCCTTTTCTTTCATTTAATGATAATGCTTATACACTTTTACCACTGTATTCAAACACAAGCTCCACGCCAAAGCTCTCAGCGAACTTGCTGATGTACTCCTCTGCCGCTGCCATTTCCAGAAGCGGTTCTTCCTTGGCATACAGTTGTAGACGCACCTGCTTGCCCTCAAGCTTCACATCGATTTTCTCAATGGTTCCCGATTCGCTGCGGTCAAGCTTTTCGCTGATACCTACGAGCAGTGCCAGATCACTGAGCCGCTTGAACTCACGTTTGTTAACGACACCTTCGAATTCGGTCAAATCAATTTTCAGCTTTTCATTTCGATGCATGCCGACAAGATAGGCGCAGGATACAATTTCAGCATTTGTCAAACCGCAAAGTCTGGAATTCATCGCCAAGTAGAATCCATGCTTATGGTGGTTGTAATACTCAATATACATTCCAATGTCATGGAGCAGCCCCGATGCCTGTACCAGCTTCCTGTAGGCGTCGGTAAAACCATGTACAACCTTTAAGCGGTCGAAAAGCTCCAGCGCAATATACGTGACATGCCTGCTGTGGGCGTGATTGATTTCGTATCGCTTCATGATATTGTCAAGGCTGTGGTCAAGCACATCCTCTATGACAATATCGAGCTTTCTCAGCTCCGAATACTGTTTGTAAAACCAGCCGTCCCTGAGGCCATTGCCACTGACAATCAGGGCATCTGACTCGAGCGTTTCCATAATCATCTTGATTGGAAGAATCCCTCCCGCAATGATATCGGCGCGTTTCTTGTTAATACCGCTGATTTTCGACAGGTCAGACGGTGAAGAGGTCAATATTCTCTCAAACATGCCGTCGCAGGCATCCCGGTCGAGTCTGTAGTTATGAAGATAAATCTCCTGGAGACCATTGGCATGCCTATCCACCTTGGCCAGGGTTCTTATGACACCCCCAAGACCGACAACTGGAATGCCTTTTAGATTCTTAATCCAGGGCACATGCTTCAGATGGTCGCGAATGGCGTCCACCGCAAGCTCCAGCCCCTTCTTGTTACCTGTAATGTAATTTTCAGTTATGGATACAGATCCGATAGGAAGACTTACGGCAGCCCTTTGCTCTCTGTTTTCAACCCAGACCAGCTCGGTTGAACCGCCGCCAATGTCCACGATCAGACAGTCCTTGACCGCAATGGTATTGATGACGCCAACATAATCATAATAGGCTTCCTGTTCGCCAGTTAGCACGATAAAATCGAGGCCAACTTCCTCTTTCACACGATCCAGAAAGGCCTTCTGATTGCCCGCCATACGAACCGCAGCAGTTGCAAGTGCATAGACCCGATCCGCCTCATATGCGACAGAAAGCTTCTTCAGCAGCTTGAGCGCTTCTATGGTTCTCTGCATCGGTTCTTCTTTCAGCGTCTTTTCCGCACCCATGTTTTCGGAAAGACGCACCATTTCTTTTGCCTGATCCAGCAGAATATAGGAACCATCCTTTTTCACATGGACAATGTTCATTCTGACTGAGTTGGAGCCTAAATCGATAATAGCATATCTTTCCAAAACAATTACACCTTCTTTAACCAGTACATTCTGTTGACTGTATCAAATTCAACCATATCAATGTCATAACCATTGACATACTCAAATTTTCCTTCAAAGAGCGCGTTAAGAACTTCATCATCCATATTCCAGAACAGAAGTCCCGACTCTTCCTTATAGCACTTGTCATCAATCTTCTGAAATTCATTTTCTTCAGTGAAGACATCATCCTCATAAACCGGATTCAGTTTCAGAAGAAGGGCTGCCCCTTTTTTCATTACGCGTCCAAGCTCTTCTATCAGGGCTTTTCCGTCTTCAGGATGCAGATTATCAAGTGTATTAAAGAGGATGACCCCGTCAAAGGTATCCGCTTCATAAGCAGCAAGGGCTTCAATACCGCCTTGGGTAAACTCAAAGTGGTCTTCAAGGCGACTTCCTGCAACCACCTGATTGGCTGTCTCGATGCCCGTCTTTGACAAATCGATGCCGACGCCTGACTTTACACCGTACTTTGAAGCGACAACCAGGGCTTTGCCATTGCCGCAGCCGAAATCAAGCACGTGGTTTGCTTGTTCGCCGATCCACCTGATCCCGTCCATAATTTCCGGATAGGGTATTTTAGTATCGACTGTAAATTTTGGAACCTGCCCGTATACAAAGTTCCAGTAGCCTTCAATTTCATTGTAATTATAGTTTGTCATGTTTTTACGCTCTACTTATGTCCTTCTACAGGGACGATGCAAATGAATCTGAGTTTGCCTTCACCTGTGTTCTTGAATTGATGCAGTTCATTATTTGGTACATACGCGTACCCACCTGCTTCAATAGGATTCTCTTTTCCATTGAGGAATAGGGTGCCTGTCCCTTCAATAATATAGTTGATATGTGGCCAGTCATGGGTATGCTTTGGTGTGAAGCCGCCCGGCTCGAGCTCAAAAACACGCATAACATGGTCGTCCCAGCCTTCTTTTGGCGAAACAAGCACTTTCATAACTGCGCCCTTTACTTCTGGCATATCGACCACTGAACCCATTACATCTCTTTCATGTCCTAGTACCATATTTGATCATCCTTTCTGTCTTCTATTCTGTTTTTTCATGATTTTTAAATATTATACCACGTATGGGGGAACGTGGGTCCTGGATTATATTTCGTGTTCCTAATTATTTGACTGTCTAAATAACTATGTTATAATTATTTTAACGATTTAAAAGACTGAGCGATGAGGTAGACATATGGACTATTTAAAGAAAAGGGAGCTCATACTCTATGGCCCCATGCTTCAAGTCATCATTCGGCTTTCTGGGCCGGTAATGCTTACAAACTTCATACAGACACTCTACAACCTGGTGGATACCTATTTCGTAGGCTGGCTTGGAACTGCTGAAATTGCGGCCGTTCAGTTTGTATGGCCGATTATCTTTCTCATGATGTCCATTGGTATGGGCCTGTCACTTGCGGCTACAAGCCTTATTTCCCAGTTTACAGGCGCCCATGAATACGACTCTGCCAGACGCGTCGCAGGGCAGATTCTGTCTCTTTCCACCCTGCTTTCCATTACAATCGGCATACTCGGTTTTGCCGGTACCGGCACCATTTTAAGACTCATGCAGGCCAGTGGCGACCTTTACACCAACGCCCGCCAATTTATTGAAGTCATTTTCCTTGGTCTTCCCACCATGTTCCTCATGTTCTCCTATACGGCAATCAAAACAGGACTTGGAGATACCTATACACCTATGAAAATAAGCGCTATGAGCGCCTTTTCCAACATGTTTCTAGACCCACTCTTCATGTTCACCTTCGGATTCGGACTTCGCGGCGCTGCCATAGCGACCGTTCTTGCACGCGGGGTCTTTGCCCTCTATGCCATTTATACACTTTTTGACCAGACTCAGGATTTTCACCTTAACTTTGCAGACCTGAAACCGGACTTCAGCATTTTGAAGCAGATTGTAAAAATCGGTCTGCCTTCAAGCTTCGGCCAGTCGATGACATCTCTTGGCTTCATGATTATGAATGTGTTCATCGTTTCATACGGACAGGCAACGCTGACTGCCTTTGCCATTGGCAACAGGATTTCAGGACTTATTCTCATGCCCGCCATGGGGGTAGGAAGTGCTCTCGCCTCCATTGTCGGTCAGAACATTGGTGCTGACAACTTGGAGCGCGCCAAGGAATCCGTCCGCACCAGCACCCTCGTGACAAGCATTGTGCTGATTGCTGGCGGCGCGCTTATCCTTTTCCTCTCTGAAAACATCGTTCACATTTTTTCAGAGGATCCCCTGGTGCTTTCACAGGGTACATTCTATCTGCGGCTTATTACCGCTTCTTTGCCGCTTATGGGAATATATCAGATACTGATTGGTACCTTCCAGGGTTCAGGCCATACAGTTTACGCCATGATTATGATGCTCGGAAGACTCTGGTTCTTCAGACTGCCCCTTATTATCATCCTGGGCAAAATCACCACTTGGGGTCCGAATACAGTCTGGTATTCCATGATTACCTCGAACTTTCTCATTTGTGTCGTCGGCGGCATCATTTACTTCAGCGGAAAATGGCACGAGAAAACAATAAAAATCGATGAAACAGTCGAAGTGCGCAGCTGATGCTGCGCACTTCTTTTATCTTTCAACCGTATTGCCACTTCTTTTGAGCCACTCATACTCGAGGTGTTCCAAAAAAGCTTCGCCAATAAGGCCACCGGAGAAATTGACTACTTTAATCAGGGGCATGTCCTTGAACATTCTAATGATTGGATGGTCCAAAACGTCTTTTTCATTTGATATCAGAGGCGCCAAGGTCCCTAATACAATCTCTCTGCCAATCGGGTCTGCCAGCCAGTCACTCAAGTAGGAAAACTTAGACAAATAGGTGTTGGAAAAATAGCTTCCGACAGCTTCAATTTCCCCAACGCGCAAAATATCCCGCGCATTTCTACCAACTTCAAAGAGGACAGTGCCCGCTTCAAGCTCAAACCGCTTGGTCAGTTCGTTGTAGTAACAGAGTTCTGAGGCATTTACACGCATATAAAGCCACTTGACCTCACCCGGCTGAAGGGCCACCTTCTGAAATCCAACCAATTGCCTGTAGGCTGACGGCACCACCGGCTGCATCCGACGAGCGTAAATCTGAACCGTCATTTTTCCAGCTCTGGAACCTGTATTCTTAACCTTGATGTTCATGCCGACGTATCCATCCCTATGGATTATGGCGGTATCGAGCTTCAAGTCTTCAACGACAAACTCAGAGTAGCTAAGACCATATCCAAATGGATAGGTGTCTTCTATACCTCTTGTCAGACTGTACTTGTAGCCGACAAATATGCGCTCATTGTAATAGAGTTTGTCATATTCCCCGGGAAAATACAGACCTGCGCCTGTTTCATTACAGTTTCTAGGCCAGGTGATTGGCAAACGACCGGATGGATTGACAACACCCGTCAGGACATCTGCAAGTGCACGCCCCATGCCTTCCCCAGAAAGCCACAGCATGAGAATCGCGCCCACCTGGTCTTTCCATTCACTTATGTCAACAGGTGCACCGGAGACAATGCCTACGACTGTATTCTTCTGAAGCCTTGATGCCTCGAGAATGTCTTCGGTCTGATACTGAGGCAGTCGCAGACTCTTCTTGTCCGAACCCTCCCCATCAGCCTCCGCACCACCGACAAGGAGAATGCACGCATCTGCCTGGCGTATTCTCTCTTCATTTAAAGCGGTCACGCGTCTAAACCATTCAACATGTATAGGAGCGGCAAATCGATCTGAAAGCATGGTACGCGGCTTGTCAATATGGGCAGGTCGAACCTTCGAACTCCCCTCCCCCTGAATGACAGGATGATTCCAAAGCGTACCGATGAGGATGATGTGCTTCGATTTTTCCGGGGAAATAGGCAGAATATTTTCATTTTTTAGCAGAACAAACGATTCAGAAGCAGCATGGACTGCCAGACCATGATGCAGCTGCTTGGGCTGATTACGCCTTTTCTCCGGACTATAGGCTTGGATAAGATTCAAAATACGTTCCACACTTCTATTCAGAATTTCCACATCAAGCTGGTGTGTACGCACAGCTTTTTCTATCTCTGAATCATGAAGGGGAAAACCTGGCATTTCGAGGTCGAGTCCTGCGTCTAGGGCCTTCACCCTGTCATAGACGGATGCCCAGTCTGAAATGACAACCCCCTTATAGCCCCACATTTTCCGAAGAATGTTGGTGAGAAGCTCTGCGGACTGAGAACAAAAATGCCCGTTTATCTTATTGTATGCCCCCATGACTGCTACCGGATGCGCCTTCTGAAGCACGTCTTTAAAGGCTTTAAGATACTGTTCGTGCAGCGTGCGCGCGTCAACAATGACATCGGCTGTCATGCGCCTGTATTCGGTATTGTTGCAGGCAAAATGCTTTACAACCGCACCAATGCCCTGGTCTTGCATGCCTTGAACCATTGCGATGCCCATGGCTGCAGTAAGGAAAGGGTCTTCAGAAAAGAACTCAAAATTACGTCCTCCAAGCGGTGTCCGCGCCAGATTGAGCCCTGGACCCAGCATCAGCTGCACGCCTCTATCCTTTGCTTCTCTGGCAATTGCCTCGCCGATATGCTTTATAAGATTTGTATCCCAACTCGCTGCCATGGCTGATGCAGTTGGGAAGCAGGTGGCTTTTTTGGTAGACGCCAGAATGCTGTCTCCTCCAAAAAGCGCCACACGCGCCAGCTGTCCCAGGATATCTGTCTGGGTATACCGAACGCCATGGGGTCCGTCTGTAAGGGTCAGGGCAGGAATTTTCAGTCGCTGTACAGGCTGCGTGCGCCATAGACCCAGGCCTGAACACAGGCGGGCTTTCTCTTCAAGCGTTAGCGCTTCCATCCACATTTTAACTTGCTTGTCCATACAAGACACCTCCCTCAACGTTACATATATACCCATACACCGCTTTGGGGTCGCATAAACATACCGCATACCAATCGGTAACTGAGGCCTTACGCAGACCAATGAAGTGCATGCAAAAAGCCTCCACTCATGTCTGAGAAGAGGCTTTCTTAAGTTTAAATCAATATGCTTTTATATTTGCAATCCAGTGCACTAGGCTTAGAAACCGAGTGCTTCGTTTATGATCACGACATGCATGCGGTCTGAATCGGACTGGCCGCTTACTGTAACAAATGCATTGCAAATTCTAACGTCACCCTCACACTCAACGCATCTTCCCGCTTCTATGCAAGGGGCTCCAGAACCTGCTCGCAGTGCATTTCTTGGTGCCGCCTCGTTCCGCGCACGATTTAAAGCCGCATCCAAACTTTCTTCCAGTTTATTGACACCCACTACAATCACCACGTGGTCAGGCCCATAAAGCATTGCTGCAACCCGGCTCCCACTGTGATCGATATTCACCAGATGACCGGATGTGGACAGGGCATTTGTCCCTGTTATATACCAGTCTGTCATCAGAGCTTTTTTCTTGAGGAGCTTTTTACCCTTTTCCGACTGGACAGTGGTCTTATCATAAACGATGTGCCCTTTCGTAGACAGGGTTTCGGACAGGTTTAAATCCTTCACCGTTCTGCTGTTTCCAATTCCAACAGTCACATCCTGCGGTATCCACGATAGAATTGCCGCCTTGGCATCGTCTGCTGTCTGGAAAAAATATCCGTTAATATTCCTTTTTGAAAGATTCTCCAGTGTAGTTTGGATTCTCGCATCCATTGGCATTCATCTCCTGTATTTTATTAAGCCATGATGTCTCTAAATCATGTTATGTATATTGTATCCAATACGCAATGTGCTTTTCAAGAACATTTCACTAAATGCCCCGCTTTTTTTAATTTTTCTGTCATTTCCAAGTAGAAAATATGTTTACGTATGGATAAGTTCATTGAACTTTATAATACACGAAAACCGATACCCCTTCAAGGCATCGGTTTTCAAGTCTTAACGTACATGTTTGATTATCCGGCAAGCTGCTTTTTATAGGCCTTTTCAGATTCGACACGGTCCTGCTGGAGATAAGGGTTCTTAATCAGTGCCGTCAGGTAAAGATATGGATAATGCACGCGCAGATGCTTCATATACTTAATCCACTCAGCACCCAATCTTCCATAGGCTCTTTCAATATCAACCTCAATGTGTTTTCTGTCAAACTCCGACAATCCGTTGTCATAACGCATTGCCAGTTCCTCCTGAAGATGCATGACTGCCATCAGAAGCTCACTGAAGGAATCGTGCTCAAGAAGTGCTGGGTTTGCAATTAGAGATACGAGCAGGTTTTTGCCTGCATCCAGCTTTTCTTTAAGCTTCAGGATATCCACCTTGTTTGCATCGAGTTTATGGGGATGCTTTACAAGACTGCTGTGGAGATTTTCAAAGTCTGATTCAGTCCAGTTCATGGAAAGCGCATATTCCTCACGCATGTCGCCAAGCTCAGAATCCGCGCCCGCACACATTTTCAGAATATCAAGTCCCATCTCGCTGAAGAAGAGCCCCACAAGCATATTTAGCTTTTCAATCAGGTGATTTTTCTCTCTGCGCTCTAGAATTCTGTCGAGCACAACCGTCACAAAGAAGACCTCAAGCGGGATGAATGCAATATCCGCAACCAGGAAAATGAACAGATGATGTGCGTCGTGAAAAATCAAGTAATGCCCAAAATGCAGAAGGGCTGACAGCCCTATTAGAATAAGTCCAATCAAAATAATTTCTTTATGTTTCTTCATAAGCTGACTCCTATTTACCTTGCTGTTTCGCCTTTGGTTATTATAAATATTTCAGGGCAAGCTTTCAAGCCCAATGCGTGCAAGTAGAGGGTTTTTTCATAAAAACGAAGGAGTTGCTTCATTATAGCAACTCCTTCTGTATATGCATCAAAGAATTTCAAAATCCTAGTTTCTAATCAGCAGGCCGATATCCTTGCGGTACTGGTGCCCTTTGAAGCTGACCTGTTCAACCTGACCGTAAACAGATGCTCTTGCTTCCTTGATTGTAGGACCCTTGCCGATAACGCCCAGTACCCTGCCGCCACTTGTTTTAAGGACATCATTTTCTAGCTTGGTACCACTGTGGAACACGAGATCACATTTATCAACACCTGTAATTTCGACACCCTTTGGATAATTTCCAGGGTAGCCTTCACTCGCCATGATGACACAGACAAAGGTCTCGTCCTTCCACTTGAGCTCGACTTCCTCAAGACGCTGGTCAAGAATCGCTTCAACCACATCAACCATGTCATTTTCCATTTTTGGCATAACAACCTGAGTTTCAGGATCACCAAAGCGTACGTTGAATTCAAGCACGCGAATTTCCTTGCCGTCAATCATGAGACCGATGAAAAGAACACCCTTGTAATCCATTCCTTCAGCTTGGAAGCCCTTTAGAATTGGATCGATGACAACTTCCTGAACCTTCTCTTCAATTTCCTGTGTATAGATCAGGTTTGGAGAGTAGGTTCCCATGCCACCTGTGTTGGGGCCTTCATTGTTGTCAAAAATACGTTTGTAGTCTTGAACGCTCTCCATTGGTTTGATTGTCTTGCCGTCTACAAAGCAAAGCATAGAGGCTTCGATGCCACCGAGGAACTCTTCGACTAGAACCGTTTCACCGGCTTCACCGAATACCTTCTTCACCATCATGTCATCAAATGCTTCCAGAGCTTCCTCTTCATTCTTGGCAATGACAACGCCCTTGCCAGCTGCAAGACCATCTGCCTTGATTACCATTGGATATCCAAACACACCCACATTTTTCTTCGCTTCGCTGAAATCTGTGAACACCTTGAAATTCGCAGTCGGCACATCGTACTTTTTCATGAACTCCTTGGAAAAGACTTTGCTTCCCTCAAGACGCGCCGATGCCGCATCTGGTCCAAATGCCTTGAGTCCGGCTTTTCTGAGCGCATCCACTGCACCCGCAACCAGCGGTACTTCTGGACCGACAACTGTCATATCAATATTCTCAGTCTTCGCAAATTCAACCAGATCCTCTATATTGTCTGCAGCAATATCCACATTGCTGCCTTTATCCATGATTGCTGTGCCGCCGTTACCCGGTGCCACATAAACGTGCTCAACCTTTTCACTTTGCGCGAATTTCCATGCCAGTGCATGCTCACGGCCGCCTCCGCCGATAATAAGTACTTTCATTTTACGCCTCCCGACACTATCGTCAATCGAACCTAATGTTTGAAATGTCTCATTCCAGTAAAGACCATCGTAATACCATACTTGTTGGCCATATCAATCGAATCCTGATCACGCATGGAACCGCCTGGCTGAACAATTGCTGTAACACCAGCTTTTGCAGCCATCTCAACGCAGTCATCAAATGGGAAAAATGCATCCGATGCCAGAACACTGCCCTTCACTTGCAGATTTGCTTGTGAAATCGCATGCTCAACGGCCCAAATACGGCTTACCTGACCCGGACTTAGACTTACAGTCTGATTGTCTCTTGCAAGAACAATACCGTTAGACTTGATGTGCTTAACCGCTTTCCAGGCAAACAGAAGGTCTTCAAGCTCTGCTTTTGTTGGAATACGCTCAGTGACAACTTCAAAGTCGCCATCCATAAGCTGGTCGTTTACATCCTGCACAAGCAGTCCACCGCCAACCTTTTTAAGGTCCATCTCCTTCGTGCCTTGTTCAGCAATATCTGCCAGCTCAAGCACTCGGATATTCTTCTTGCTTGTAAGTATTTCAAGGGCTTCTTTGTCATAACCCGGTGCAATGACAATCTCAATAAATATCTCATTGATTTTCGAAGCCGTATCTGCGTCAATGACTCTATTTGCAGCGACGATCCCACCAAAGATAGATGTTGGGTCACACTCATAAGCACGGTCATAGGCTTCCAAAATGTCGCTGCCTGTACCAATACCGCATGGGTTTGTGTGCTTCACCGCCACAACAGTTGGTGCTTCGTATTCCTTAAGTGCAGCAATTGCACCATTTGTATCGTTGATATTGTTGAATGACAGCTCTTTGCCGTGAAGCTGCTTCGCGTTTGCAAGCGTTCCTTCAACACCTGTGATTTCCTTATAGAAGGAAGCAGACTGGTGCGGGTTCTCACCATAACGAAGGTCCTGAACCTTTTCCCAAGTCATAGTCAGCGTGTTAGCCGGCTGCTTATTCGTCTTCTCGCGGAAGTAAGACGCAATCAGGGCATCGTAGTGTGCCGTATGCTCGAACACTTTCCACGCCAGCTCCATTTTCAGGTCCTCACTGACAGCGTCAGCACGCATTGCATCCAGAATGCGGTCGTAGTCGGAAGGATCAGTCACTACAGCGACATCACGGTAGTTCTTAGCTGCAGAGCGAAGCATTGTTGGACCACCGATATCAATGTTTTCCACAATGTCTTCATGTGTAGAGCCCTCTTTAAGTAGGGTCTCTTTGAAAGGATAAAGATTTACCACAACCATGTCGATTGTTTCAATTTCAAGCTCTTCCAGCTGCTTTTGATGTTCAGGATTGCTTCTGATTGCAAGAATGCCGCCGTGTACCTTTGGATGAAGTGTCTTAACACGGCCATCCAGACATTCTGGAAATTCAGTGACTTCGCTGATGTTTTTAACATCCAGACCAGCCTTCTTAAGCATTTTTTCAGTACCGCCTGTCGAAATGATCTCAACATTCATTTCTGAAAGCGCTGTTGCAAACTCTACAATTCCTGTTTTGTCAGATACACTAATGAGTGCACGCTGTATCATATCCTTGACCTCCGATTTTTACCCCCAGCAAACCTGTACGCTTTCTACAGATTCCCTTCACAATAACGTTTGGCTGTTTCAACTATGAGTCTATGTTCTGATGCATGAATTTTTTCTTTGAGTGATTCCAGTGTTTCTCCCTCAACCACTGGGATCTTGTGCTGCACGATGATGGGTCCGGAATCTACACCGGCATCTACAAAGTGAAGGGTAATGCCCGTTTCCTTCTCGCCATTCTCAAGCACTTCATTATGGATGATATCTCCATAATAGCCCTTTCCACAATAGTTTGGAATAAGGGCTGGATGTATGTTTATAATGCGGCGTTCATATTTCTTGACAAAGCCTTCAGTCAGAATGCTTAAGTATCCCGCCAGCATGACAAAATCCACATCATGCTTTTCAAGCGATGCAACAATATGCTCATCGCGTTCAGCAGCTGACGCATACATTTTACGCGCCTGAACCTCTGCTGGAATATTGTGCTTTCTGGCACGTTCAAGACCATATGCGCCTTCTCTATCCGAAATAACAAGGGCTATTTCAGCAGGAATGACGCCGTTATCAACCGCGTCAATCAGTGCCTGCAAATTTGTACCGCCCCCTGAGATTAAAACTGCAAATCTTAAGGACACAGTAGGACCCCCTTATCGCCAGCTTCAACAGTGCCGATGACAACAGGTTTTTCCCCTGCTTCAGAAAGAACTGAAACAGCCTTTTCTGCATCATCCGCACTCACTGCGATTACAAAGCCAATGCCCATATTAAATGTGTGGAACATTTCCAGTGTTTCTAGTTTTCCGTAAGACTGGAGCAGTTCGAATATTTCTGGTTTCTCCCATTTGCTTTCTTGAACCTCAGCCTGCAGACCCTCTGGAAGCATTCTTGGAATATTCTCATGGAAGCCACCACCCGTAATGTGACTCATGCCATGAACATCCACTTCCTTAAGAAGGGCACTTACTGGTTTTACATAAAGCTTTGTCGGTTCAATCAAGTACTCACCAAGCGTCTTGCCCGAATTTCCGATTATATCTGATACATCCATGCCAGCCTTGTCGAAGAATATTCTTCTTACAAGGGAGTAGCCGTTAGAGTGTACGCCGCTTGACGGAAGACCGATCAGCACATCACCTGCTGCGACCTTGCTGCCGTCGATAAGGTTGTCGCGCTCCACAACACCAACTGCAAATCCGGCCATGTCGTATTCGCCATCTGCATAAAAGCCCGGCATTTCTGCGGTCTCGCCCCCAAGAAGCGCCATGCCCGACTGACGGCATCCTTCAGCCACACCGCTTACAAGGTGTGCTGCTTTTTCCGCTTCAAGATGACCTGTTGCAATGTAGTCAAGGAAGAAAAGCGGCTCTGCACCCTGACAGAGAATATCATTCGCGCACATCGCCACAAGGTCGACGCCTACCGTATCATGCTTGTCTGTCAGAAAAGCGATTTTCAGCTTGGTTCCTACACCGTCTGTACCCGATACCAGAACCGGATCCTTGTAGGTGCCCAGTCTGAACAGCCCACCGAAGCTTCCTAAATCTCCGATGACCCTGTCGCTGAATGTGCTGCGCACATGTTCCTTCATAAGCTGTACTGCTTTATAACCTTCTTCAACATTTACGCCTGCTTCGGCGTATGCCTGACGATTCTCCATAATTTTCTCTCCTAGCGTTTTTCAAAGACAAACTTTGAATCAATCTTCGGAACTGCCATCGGGTATCTGCCGCTGAAGCATGCTGTACATAGCTCGCCAGGCTTGCCGATTGACTCAATCAGACCTGGAATATCGATGTATCCAAGACTGTCCGCTCCAATCATTTCACAAATTTCGTCCACTGATTTGTCAGCGCCTGCAAGCTGCTTGCGACTTGGCGTATCTATACCAAAGTAGCATGAATGCATTACAGGAGGAGAACTGATACGTACATGTACTTCTGTCGCACCGGCTTCTTTGAGCATGGCAACAATCCTGCTCATTGTAGTACCGCGCACGATCGAGTCGTCTACAAGAACAAGACGCTTTCCTCTTACGTTGTCCTTGAGCACATTCAGCTTCAGACGCACTGCAAGCTCACGGGCTTTCTGGTCTGGCTGGATGAATGTACGTCCAAGATATTTATTCTTTATAAGGCCGATTCCAAAAGGAATGCCTGATTTTTCTGCGAAACCAATTGCTGCAGCAGTTCCCGAATCTGGCACTGCGACAACCAGGTCTGCCTCTGCCGGATGATTGTCCGCCAAAATCTGACCTGCATGATGTCTTGCTGTGTAGACGTTGCAGCCTTCAATATCACTGTCAGGACGTGCAAAGTATACATATTCAAATGAACAAAGCGCCTTAGTGCACGCTTCTGTGTACATAATCGACTCTACGCCGTTTTCGTCGATGATCACAAGTTCACCTGGCTCAATATCGCGTACGATTTCTGCGCCGACTACATCAAGAGCACAGCTCTCAGATGCGAGAACGAAGCCTTCATCTGTCTTTCCAAGAATCAGTGGACGCAGTCCGTATGGATCTCTAACGCCAATCAACTTGCCATCGCATAGGATTACAAGCGCAAATGAACCTTGAACCAGTCTCAGCGCCTGAATGACAGCTTCCTTATAACCCATTTTGTAGTTACGCGCGATCAGGTTGGCAATAACCTCACTGTCGATTGATGTTTGGAAAATCGTACCCTGATCTTCAAGCTCGTCACGAATTTCCATTGCATTTACAAGGTTTCCGTTATGAGCCAGTGCAATACTGCCACCCTTGTACTGAACAACCAGAGGCTGAGCGTTGCTTACATAGCTCTCGCCAGTTGTCGAGTAACGCACGTGACCGATACCGATACCACCATGAAGCTTATTCACAATCTTGTCTGTAAAAATTTCCTGAACAAGACCCATCTCTTTATAGTATTTCATTCCCCCGCCGTTTTGTACTGCAATACCAGCACTTTCCTGGCCTCTATGCTGAAGAGCAACCAGACCAAAGCACAGCATTTGCGCTACAGATTTCTGTTCAGGCGCGTAAATTCCGATAACACCGCATTCTTCATGCAGGTGATCGTCTAAAATCTCATGACTAAGCATCGCACGTCCTCCAATTAGTTTCCTTTAACACGCTTAAGAACTTCCCAGTAGCTTGATTCTACATCACCAAGGTCTCTACGGAATCTATCCTTATCAAGTTTCTTGTTTGTTTCCTTGTCCCAGAAACGGCAAGTGTCAGGAGAAATCTCATCAGCTAGGATCACTTGACCCTCAAACAGACCGAATTCAAGTTTGAAGTCAATCAGCTTGATGCCGCGTGCATCGAAAAACTCTTTCATCATATCGTTTACTTGGTGTGCATATTTCTTAATTGTATCAATTTGTGCTTCAGTTGCAAGCTCTAGAGCAAGTGCATGATCATCATTGATCAGCGGATCGCCCAGATCGTCGTCCTTCAGGCAAAACTCCAGAACTGTCTTCGCAAGTGGAGAACCTTCTTCAACGCCCAGTCGCTTTGAGAAAGAACCTGCAGCCACATTTCGGATGATGACTTCAAGAGGAAGAATTGTAACTGCCTTTACAAGCATCTCACGATCGCTCAGAAGTTTTACGAAGTGTGTTGGAACGCCGTTTGCTTCAAGTGCTTCAAACATGATTGCTGACATTTGGTTGTTTACAACACCCTTTTCAGAAATCTGTCCCTTTTTCACACCGTTAAATGCAGTCGCATCATCTTTGTATTCAACAATGTATTCCGATGCGTCGTCTGTCTTATATACTTTCTTGGCTTTTCCTTCATATAGCATTTCAAGCTTCGTCATTGTAATCCTCCATTCACCGTTCACATATTCCAATCAACTTTTTCACAATTCCATTTCATGGTACGCTTACATTTTCATGCGTTTATTTATACTTTAGATTTGATATTACGCTAGATTTGAGACTGAATATTTTTGTCCTTCTCAATTACAGCTTCTTGCATTTCCACTCTGTAAGCTTTAAGTCTTTCTCTAAGCTCAGGATATTTAACGCTTAGGATGTGTACAGCCAGAAGTGCTGCGTTCTCAGCGCCGTTGATTGCAACCGTCGCAACAGGAATGCCTGATGGCATCTGAACAATTGAGAGAAGTGAGTCCAGACCGTCCATTGTTGAAGATTTAATTGGTAGACCAATAACAGGCAGTGTTGTCAGTGCCGCGATCACACCAGGCAGGTGCGCTGCTTTTCCAGCTGCCCCTATAAGAACTTCAATGCCTCTTTCTTCTGCACTTTCTGCATAAGCTACAGCTAGTCCAGGTGTTCTGTGTGCCGACATAACACGTACTTCGTACTCTACACCGAATTTTTTAAGTACACTTAGACCCTTTTGAACAACCGCCAGGTCTGAGTCGCTTCCCATTAAAATGCCAACCTTCATAAAGTTACCCTCCAAAGTTCATTGATAATCTGCTGTTTTTAAAGCAATCCCCCTGCGGATGCTTCTTACTTTTTCTTACATTAGAAACGCCCTCTTCGCTAGGCGCAAAGAGAGCGTAAATGATCGTCTATGGTTTTTGGATTCTGTTGCCCGATAATCTGTGAGATTTTCATGACGCCGACCTCCAAACCTGTACCCTGTCACTAAAAATACGTTTAATCACAAACTCATATTAGCAAGGGTTAGCAGACGTGTCAACCTAAAAAGCGAATTATTAACAAATATTTTATTGTATAGTCCGTTATATGAATCGAACTTTAGTCGCACTAATGTGTTTTATACTTCGTTATCCTTTGAAGTAACGTACACCTGCTTCAAAGAGCATCATGTCCTTTGCACCAGGAATGTTTCTATATAGGCCGTTTCCAATTCGCTCAACGTGGCCCATCTTTCCAAGGATTCTGCCGTCAGCACTTGTGATGCCTTCAATGGCATTGACTGAACCGTTGATATTGTATCTGCCATCCATAGTAGGGTTCCCCTCTGGGTCCACATACTGTGTTGCAATCTGGCCATTGTCCGTGAGTCTCTTGAATGTTTCATTGTCACATACGAATCGGCCTTCACCGTGGCTGAATGCCGTAGAGTATACTGAATCCACCTCTGTCAGGTTAAGCCATGGCGACAGATTGGATGCAACTCGAACATCTGCCATGCGGCTTACGTGACGTCCAATTGTATTAAATGTAAGTGTAGGGCTGTTATCCTTTAATGTACGGATATCGCCGTATGGAAGCAGACCCAGCTTAACAAGTGCCTGGAATCCATTACAGATGCCCAACATCAGTCCGTCATTTTCATTCAGGTGCTTCATGATTGCTTCAGCAAGCTTTGGATTTCTAAATACAGAAGCAATGAATTTGCCCGAACCTGCCGGCTCGTCGCCTGCACTGAAGCCACCTGGAAGTGCGATGATCTGACTGGACAGGATCGCCTTTTCAAATGCGTCTATTGACTCTGCAATAGCTTGAGGCGTCAGGTTTCTCAGCACGATGCTCTCAACCGCTGCACCCGCCTTCTCAAAAGCGCTGATTGTATCGTATTCACAGTTTGTTCCCGGGAATACCGGAACAAATACCTTTGGTTTTGCAATTTTGTTCTTAGCGACACTGAAGCAGCCTTTGTCATATGACACCTTAAGTGCCTCACCTGTCTCAGGCATGTGCTCAGGGAAGATTTTGTCAAGCGGCGCTGCCCAAGTCTTATAAAGGTCTTCCAGTGTGCATTTTTCATTTTTATAGATAAAGAGCTTGTCAAAAGTTGTCTTTCCGATTTCTATGAACTCAGCACCGCTCAGATCAGCATCCTTTGAAACTTCAAGTAGGATACCGCCGAGTTCAGGTCTGAAAAGTGTCTCCACATCGACACTGTCATTGATTTGAACACCTATTCTATTGCCAAGGGTCATTTTAGCAAGTGCAGAAGCGATGCCGCCGTACTCTACTGCCATGGCAGCTCTGACTTCATCCGCAGCCATCGCGCTTAGAATCTTGTCATAGCCCGCTTTGAGTTCTGCCACATCATAAGTTTCATTGGCACTGCGCTTTGGCATAAATGCAACCAGCTTGGAGTCTGCTGATTTCAGTTCTTGAGAAATGACATTTCGAATGTCCACAACCTTGAGTGCAAATGTGATTGCTGTTGGAGGAACGTCGATTTCATTAAATGTACCAGACATGGAATCCTTGCCGCCGATTGCTGGAACTTCGAAGTCTTCCTGGGCTTGAAGTGCACCAAGAAGTGCGCTGAAAGGCTTGCCCCATTTCTCAGGATTTTCGCCCAGACGCTCGAAGTACTCCTGCATGGACAGACGTAGACCCTTGTATCCAGCGCCTACTGCAACTGCTTTTGCAACAGCCTGGATAACACTGTAGTATCCGCCGTGGAAAGGGCTCCACTTGCCGATTTTCGGATCGTAGCCATATGTCATGACTGTGCCTGTTGTTGTTTCCTTGCCGAATACAGGCACCTTTGCTGCCATACCTTGCGCTGGCGTTGCCTGATACTTGCCGCCGAAAGGCATCAGGACCGTGTTTGTGCCGATTGTAGAGTCAAAATGCTCCACAAGGCCCTTCTGGCTTGCAATGTTAAGGTCTGAAAGTGCAGTGTTCAGTTTGTCGAGGAAGGATGCACCCTCAAACGCCGTATTGTCTTCAAAATAAGTTGTCTCTGCCTTAGGTCCGGCAACCTTGATTGGCATTTCACCGCGCACGCCGTTTGTATCCAGGAAGGCACGTTCAATATCAAAGATAGCGTCGCCTTTCCAGAACATACGCAGACGACCTGTATCTGTAACCTTTGCAGCAACCACGGCTTCCAGGTTTTCTTCTTCTGCCAGCCTGATGAACTTATCTACATTTTCAGGAGAAAGAACAACAGCCATACGCTCCTGCGACTCAGAAATCGCAAGCTCTGTCCCGTCAAGACCGCTGTATTTTACAGGGACTGTATCCAGATTTATATCGATAGAATCTGCCAGCTCACCAATAGCTACTGATACGCCACCAGCTCCGAAGTCATTACTCTTCTTGATCAGCTGACTAGCCAGTGGATTTCTGAACAGACGCTGAATTTTTCTCTCTTCTGGCGGATTGCCCTTTTGTACTTCGGCACCTGCCGTATGGATACTCTCTTCAGTCTGAACCTTACTTGAACCTGTCGCACCGCCAATGCCGTCACGGCCTGTACGACCGCCCACCATAACGATGATGTCGCCGTCTACAGGAGAAAGACGCACAACGTTGGACTTTGGCGCAGCACCGACTACAGCACCGACTTCCATACGCTTAGCAACAAAGTCAGGATCATAAACTTCAGCTACATGGCCTGTTGCAAGACCGATCTGGTTTCCATAACCACTGAATCCGAGTGCAGCTTCCTGTGTGATTTTCTTTTGAGGCAACTTGCCTGCGAGAGTCTCTTCAATGGGTGTTCTTGGATCAGCGGCACCTGTCAGACGCATTGAGTGGTATACATAGGAACGGCCTGAAAGCGGATCGCGAATTGCACCGCCAAGACAAGTTGACGCACCACCGTAGGGTTCGATTTCTGTTGGGTGGTTGTGTGTTTCGTTCTTGAACATGATCAGGTAAGGCACACCGACACCATCTACATCCACTTCAGCTTCAATGCTGCACGCGTTGATTTCTTCAGTGACTTCCATGTCTGCCAGTCTTCCGTCTGCCACCTGTTGTCTCATTTCTATTGTTGCAAGGTCCATCAGACACATTGGCTTCTCCGTACGGCCAAGTGCATCACGCATTGCCTTGTATCTTTCAAAGCTTGCCTTTACCGGCTCAGTCAGTACATGGTCTTCAATTGCCACTTCACTGAACTCTGTCATAAAAGTTGTGTGACGGCAGTGATCTGACCAGTATGTATCGATCACTTTGAGCTCTGTGATTGTAGGGACACGGTTCGCTTCATTCTTGAAGTATGCCTGACAATGCGCCAGATCCTGAAGTGTCATGGCAAATCCCTGCTCAGCTCTAAATGCAGCCAGGTCTTCCGTTGACAACGTATTGAATCCTTCAAGAACACGAACGGCTTCTGGTACCGGCGCTTCCTCAGCCAGCTTTGCAGGAACATCCAGGGCAACTTCGCAGGATTCAACCGGATTGATGAGGTAAGTCTTGATGCTTTCAAACTCAGCCTCTGAGACCTTACCGCTGATGATGTAGATTGTCGATGCCTGAACCGTTGGTCTTTCCTTCATTGTAAGCAGCTCTATACACTGCTCTGCTGAATCGGCACGCTGGTCAAACTGACCTGTCAAAAGACGCACGCGGAAGGCCTTGTCGTCTGCAGTCAGTTCAGGAAGTGTGTCATACACGTCGTCAACGTTGGGCTCTGAAAGGACTTCATTCTTAACCGGCTCCATCTCGCCTTCGTCCATACCTTCTATATCATATACATGGATAATGCGAAGATTCTCAATACCGGCAATGTGCAGGCTCTCTTTCAAGTCCTTTTTCGTGCCGTTTGCTTCTACATCAAATCCTGTTTTTTTCTCTACGTAAATCCTAACCACTTTGCTCATAATGACCTCCAAGTCGCCGGCCTTGCCTTTCATAAGCAAAGCTGCAGCCGAAATCCTATCATCCAAGACTTTGAATATCCGTTTCTTATCACTGTCAGTTTATCACGTGGCGTGTTATAATTATAATTAATAATTCTAATCTTTATAATAAGGAGTACTAATGTATGGAAGTGAACTTCGAACTCTACAAGGTATTTTTCCACTGTGCAAAGCTGCTCAGCTACACAAAGGCAGCTGAAGCCCTTTATATAAGCCAATCTGCAGTCAGTCAGAACATTAAACTTCTTGAGTCGCAGCTGAGCGTCCAGCTTTTCGTGCGCTCAGGCAAGGGTGTCAAACTCACAACAGAAGGGGAATCCCTCTATTTACATGTGGAAAAGGCCTACAATCTCCTAAAATCCGGCGAACAGTATCTGGACAGTATCCGGTCCCTCTCAAGCGGCCTTGTGAGAATTGGCGCCAGTGATACCATCAACAAGTATTTTCTGCTTAATCCACTGAAACAATTCCATGAGCTTCACCCGCACATTCGTATACAAATCAACAACAGACCTTCTCCCGTATCTCAGCGACTGGTCGAAAGCGGCGAGATCGACATCGGTGTCATCAACCTTGATCCGGAAAAGAACTATACCGATATGAAAGTCACGCCCCTTGGCAGCTTCAAAAACGTCTTTATTGCACCAAGCAAGTGGCAGGATGTTCTTGGTGAAACCAGGTCTGCAAACACACTGCAGGATTTCGCCCTGATTTCTCTTGAAGAAAAGTCCACAACACGACGCATTTTCAATCGCTATTTAAAGGAAAACAGCTTGGAGCTCACCCCGGAGTTTGAGTTTGGGTCAATGGATCTCATTGTCGAGATGACACGTATTGGCATGGGTATCGGCTTCGTAGCTGAGGCCGCTGCTAGACAGGCCATAGAGTCCGGTGAAGTCTTCATTTTAGACATTATCGAGCCCATTCCCAGCATAGATATCGGCCTTGTTTCCAACCCCAAGGTTCCGATGAACCTGGCAGCCCAGGCCTTTGTGGAAACGCTGATGGCGTTGAAGGCATAGGTAGGTGGGGAGATTTTGTCTGAGACAGAGTACAGCCTTCAGGCTGATGAAAACTTTGAAAGTCAAGGCGCGGATGAAATCCGCTCTAGGAGCGTACTCACGTACGTGACTGGAGTGGATTTCATCCAGTAACGCAGGATTTCGGAGTTTTCATCAGCCTGAGAGCAACCTACGGTTGCTCATGTCGCTAAACGCGCCATATAGTTTTAAAAGAAAGAAGCAAGCAATTCATGTGAACATGATTGCTTGCTTCTTTCTTCTAAAACTGCATTGCTTTGTCTTTTCCGTAAAAAAGACCCCAAAACGAGATGTTGAATCTCATTTTGAGGTCTCTTTTTTTTTTTATACGTGCATTTCCTTATTGAGCAGTTCTTAGCTGCAGCTTCCGCCGCAAGAGCTACAATCAGAAGACGCTTGGTTAACTGGTACTACCATATAACCATTGCCCATGAACTCAACCTTGATTTCGCCCATTGCATCGTACAGATCTTTTTCCATAACGAAATGAATATCATTTGTATCGTCAAGTACATCTGAGTCTTTTTTCTCATCCAGAGAAAGTCCAAGAGTTGGACCGGCTCAGCCCATGCCTGCCAGGAAAATTCTTACGTTACCTGGTTGCTCTGGCTGAGACTCAATGATTTTCTTAATTTCGTTAATTGTATCTGGAGTAGTTACAACTTTCATCAGAGTCCCTCCTTTTCAGGTTTATTCTTACTATACCGCTAGGGTATAAAAAAAATCAATACTTTCCGCACCCCAAATTGAAGTACTTTATTAGTATACTATCATATGCCCTTAAAGACAATGAACTTTTTGTGAACACTTCCTCCCTCTGGGTAGGGGGTGTGCGCACGTATTTATATTGGAAATATATCCCTTTGTACGACCTTGTATTTGCAATGCTTACAGCCTGTTTTTCCAAATCACAACGCAACCTTCTGTTTTTCTATCATCCCTTTTTTGTGCTATTTTTTTCTATAAATTCTCATATTTTATGCGAATTGAACTAAAAAAGCGCTGTATTATGGCTCCTATAATACTATAGTACCCATAATACAGCGCTTTACATTTTTTCTTATTTTACCGCTTCTAGGATGTAACTCTGAACGGTCCCACTGTACTTGAGGTCATCACCAATGATGTGTTTAACAACCCAAGTCGAAACAAATTTTAAAATATCCATGATAAACTCAGTCTGATTGTCATCTACAAGTGTCAGGTCCACATCGTTAATTTTCTCAACAAACTTGCGATGCAACTCTTTGTGCGCTTCAAGATCATCATATCCCGAGTCTGCCATGAGTTTTTCTTCTGCGTCAAAATGATATACCGTATAGTCTCTAAGACGTTCGATTGCATCAATAACATCATCATACAAATCGTCCGTCGAGTGATGCTTAACCAAGTTCATCAGTTCCGCACCGATTGATAAGAGATGCTTATGCTGTCTATCAATCTCGTCAACACCTACTGAGTAATCATCGTTCCACTCAAACATTTTCTAACCTCCCACTTGTACCTTACTTTCTCTCTCTCACACCTATTCACACTACATTGTCTATCATATTTAAAAAAAGCTCTAAAATCAACACAAAAACCTCATCCTATTTCATACTTTATAAAACTGAAGTCCGGTCATTGCATGCATACAAGCAATTCCTCATATGCAAAACATAAAGATTTTACTCTTTGCAGATATAAAACAAGGACTGCAACCCGTTCGCAGTCCTTGTTCCCCCAAAATAGTTCTCCCCTTATCTTAATCACTTAATTGTGAACTTAAGACTGTTTTTAGGACATGCGTCAACACAGGCCATACACTTTGAACAGTTAAAGGCTTCGGACGCAGAAGTCTTATCTGCATCGTAGACACTTTTTTCCTTGTCAAATGTGGTAATATAGCATACTTTGTCACACAGTCCACATGACACGCAGGTATCATCCTTTTTAATTTTGAATAGGGAATGTTTATTCAGAATCCCCTGAACCCAAGAAATCGGGCAACCAACCTTGTAGTAATTGTACATGTGCAGCTTTGCCTCATCCTCTTTCATATTCCGAGTCAGAAAGCTTTTCAAGAGCCCAACAGGACACATCCACTTGCAAAACACCTTGCCGAAAATGGCCCCCAGCAGGATAGACCCTAAAAACACATAGAGCAGACCATTTTGAAAATAGGAGATTGTAAAGTATACAAGTGCTGCAAATAGTGCTTGTACGACGGTACGATTGTTAATCAGCGTTTTCATATTCCACCTCAATTCAAAAGACCCCCCTACCATAGGGGGGTCTTTGTCATTATAGCAGAGTTCACTATGCTTTGTAAATAAAATTATTCACTGACTTTGAACTGGCTCATCTGCGCATTGAGGCTGATGGAAATCTCATTCAGCTTCTCTGCAGCTCTCGCCACTTCTTCAACAGCACTTGTCTGCTGATCCATTGCTGCATTTACTTCCTGTGAAGCTGCCGCTGTTTCTTCTGAGACGGCAGATATATTGCCAATGGCACTGACAATCTTGTCCTTGTCTTCAATCAGCTCTTCCACAGATGACTTGATGCTGTAGATCTGCTCTACGATCTTCGTAACTGAAATGGAGATATCTTCAAAGGATGTATCCACATTTGTTACAGCCTCTGTCTGTTCAGATCCGATGGCTTTAACAACCTTCATTTCCTCTACGGTTCTTGAACTGTCGGAAATGATATTTGTGACAATCTCCCTGATTTCATCTGCAGCGCCACTTGATTCTTCAGCAAGTTTTCTAATTTCCTCGGCAACAACCGCAAAACCTCGTCCGTGTTCACCGGCACGTGCTGCTTCAATAGAGGCATTCAGCGCAAGCAGATTTGTTTGAACCGCAATATCACTGATAGTGTTCAGAATCGCATCGATAGATTGCGTATTGCTGTCCAGCTCACTTACTGCTGTCTCAATGCGTGTATTGGCATCTTCCGCACGCTGTGTTTTATCTTTGAGCACATTCATCATTTCCATGCCCTGTACATTGGAATTGACCACTTCTTCAGTTACAAGGATCATCGATTCTGTTCTAGAGCTCAGGTCCATGAACTTGTCAGACAGCGTTTGCGCTATTACAACACCTTGTTCTGCATCAATTGCCTGTTCTGACGCACCTTTAGAAATCTCTTCGACTGTCTTTGCAACTTCATCTGCCGATGCGCTTGCCTGTTCGGCTGTCGCTGCCAGATTCTGAGCTGAGAATGTCACATCCTCAGACACACTTTTTATGTTTTTAATCAGCGTACTCAGCTGCTCCAATGTATCCTTGAAGTATCTGGACAAAAGTCCAATTTCGTCTGTTGAAGCAGAGTCAATCTGGACCGTCATGTCTCCAGTTTTAACCTTCTCCATAACGCCAAGTACTTTCTTAATTTGTCCTGTAATGCTCTTTGAAAAGACTACTGCTACCGTCAGCGCAATGAGCAGTGTTCCCGCACCAATAATCATGAGCCAGTTCAGAATGTCATATGCATCGCTCTTGAACTCATTCTCATTGATCACGCCAACCATGGTCCAGCCAAACTCCTCAATTTTCATGAGAACAGCATAGTTGCCGTTGTCGAGTATGACTATTTCCTGACCTGTCTCAATGGCATTATAAATCCTATCAAAGTCGCCCTGTCCTTCGCTGTAGGCTGCTTTCACCGGATCGTCCAGTGACGCGGTGTCAGGTTTTAGTGGTATGCCTATAAGTTTAGAATCCTTATAGGTCATGAAATTCTGGAACTGATCCACTAAAAACACATAGCCGGTTTCCCCAATTCGAAGCTCGTTGATTTCATTGGCCATTTCTGTAAGCAGTACATCCATGCCCACAACGCCTTCAAGAGAGCTTCCATTATAGACCGGGTTTGCAACGGTAATGACCAGATCGCCTGTTGAAAAGTCCGCGTAAGGCTCCGTCCAGATCATGTCCTTTGCATCAGCCGCAGCCTGATACCAGGGACGCTTTCTCGGGTCATAGCCTTCACCAACCACCCCATCAGGACGTTCGAACATATCCCCGTTCTTGGTTCCAAAATAGACCCACTGCAAATCTGGATTCAAATTCTGAAAGTTGTTCAGCAGCTCCCACATCTTACTTCGGTTGGGATCGTTGCCATATGCAGCCTGAAACTTGCTGTCATAATCCATGATTTTATCAGTTCCCGGACTGCTCAGCGTGTTGGCTTTCATAAAGCCGCTGTTCTGTCCCATGGCCTTGACCATAACCTCATACTTCTTCAAGTAGTTGAATATGGATGCCTCAGACTGATGCATCAGCTGCTTTGATGTTTCTTCACTGTTTGTCTTGAGTATTTCCGTAGACTTACCAAACATACCGTAACCCATTACGATAAGCGGTACCACGATAATTAGAGCAAATACAGTGATCAGCTTAAAACCTATACCTCTTTTGATTCTACTTTCATCCATTGCTACATCCCCCTTATAATCGGACAGTTGTTACAAATATGAAATATTTCAAACCGTCCATTTCTATAGTATACCGAAACTTCAATAAAATTCATATATATTCAAATTAACGCAATCTTCTGACGACATTTTTGAACATCTTTTATCTTGACCTTGCACAATGCGCATATCCTTGTCGCAAAAACCAGAAAAGGGACAGTCAATCCGATTTTCGGATTTTCTGTCCCTGTCCATAGGCGCTTTACAGGCCTAATCACATTATTCATATTGCAGCCAATTTAGTCCAGCAATTCATAAAGGGAAATGCTGGTGACTGTATCCTCTTCGCTTACGACTGCTTCATTATCAAAGCCAATACCATTGACAGTCAGTGCATATCCATCCAAGCTGTATACATATTTCGCAAAGGTGTCGTCGTGATGGCTGTAAATATTCTCAAGCTTTTGACCAAGTGTATTTATAGTCTTAAGAACCTTGTCTCCATAGGCGATGTTCGAAATCTTGTACTCCGGGCCTGTCACATTCAAGTAATTGATTCGTTCTGTTCCTGTCAGTGTTTCAGCGTCATGATATACAGTAAAGGCAATGCCTTCCCCTGACCAGCTGGATGAATACATGAAATAGCCGCCATCATCCATGCGCTCCAGTGCAGCCTTGTCTATGCCGACAATTTGACAAATTTCATCGAGCGTCGGCATTTTTTCGAAATTATATGCGGACTGGCCACTTATGATCTTATAATATCCGTTAGAAACCTCGAATGTATAGCCCTTTGCTGTTATCTTATCAACAGCTTCCCTGAAATCTGGATTCTCCATGGCTGGACTGTCAAAGATATTTTCTTCTTCGACCCCATACCCGCTAAGACAAAGTCCCTTTATCACACTTTGATAATAGTCGACAGGAAAATCCTCTGAGCTGTGGTCTACCCATACGTCTGTATTATCTGCGTCAAGACGCTCATAGTCTTTGACCATCAAATAGCCCATGGCGTCATAGGCCGTTGAAAGATCGACTTCTAGAACGTAGGCCATGCTTGAATCTGTAATCATCGGGAATCCTTCAATATTGTAAATAAAGTTACTTCTGTCCACATAGTTTTCAAGTTCTGTATCTTCAAAGGAAATATGGTCATAGGTAACCCCATACAGCTCTATGGGTTCGGAGAGTTCAAGCAAAAGACAGTAGGGGGCGATATTGCACGTCAAGCGTCCCTGAACCTGGACCATCTGATCGGTAGCAACTTCATCAGATGTAAACGCCGAGACCGTTACAGAATACATGCCGCTCTCTTCATTATCATCCACAATGATATTCTCTATGAAGGCCATGCCCATAACAGAATGGTTTTCGGAAGCTTTTGCCGCCTCATAGTACTTGGCTTCAATGTTAGAAGCTTCGGTATTTAGGCCATAATCTTTTCCCGTTAGACCTTCCATGACTTCTTCTTCCCCATTGGGTAAGGCCGGGTTTTCAACGATGATCACCTTGTCAAAAATGGGCGCCTGGATATCCAGGAAGAAGAAATCATATTCAGTATTATAGATCAGCTCTGCCGGAACAGTTTCAACTGCTCTCAGCTCATAGCCAAACATACGCGTGTATCCGTCTGTTTGGTGATAGTAATCACTGACCAGCTCAAAGCTTTTCGATGGCTTGAACCCAGCCTTAAGCATGTCTGTGTAGTAAACGTCATCTCGGCGTTCCACCTTGGAATCTGATTCAAGTGCTTGGTCTTCGGCAGTTTGTTCAGTTCCAGAAGCAGCATCAGTTTCATCTGAATTATCTTCAGCATCAGCCTCTGCCTGCATTTCAGCTTCAAGCTCCGCTCTGACTTCCTCTCGAATCTCTTCTTCCGTCTTTTGTGGTGTCCCGGACCCACATCCCGTTAGAGTAAGTGCTAGTGTAAGCATAAGTATCAAAAATTTATTCATAGTATATTCTACAAAGGTTGTCGCCTATGTATGCTCCTTCCATTTCGTGTTTTCATAAGCAGTATGGCCTTACTAAGTATATCCCCCTTCACGTTTTTAATCATATTTCAATGGTAACACTAATATTGCTGGTGAATTGCAAAAGAATCTTTGCATTCAAGTCCTTAAGCCTTTTCATTTCTGTCATACCTACCCTATCATCTTTTTTCACACCCATGCAAAAAAAAGAATGAATGCCCAGACAGATCCTCTTAAATCCATCTGAGCGCGGTATTTATCATGCCATTGCTTCCAATCTTAATACAGCCAGTTTGAGCATGTCGCCTGTAACCTGATAAGGGTAATGATTTAGGTCGGACATTTGGGTAATGGTCTCAAAGAGCCCTTCAAATTCTGCATAGGTCATATCTATGTCTGAAAGTCTGACAGGGAGGCCCAGCCTTCTGTTAAGGCCATAGATTTCTCTGAAGGCGCCTTCGTCACCATCCACGAGAAGTGCAATAAGTACGCCAAAGCCTACAACTTCTCCGTGCAGATGCTTTTCTTCAATTGCTGGAAATACTGTAAGTGCGTAAAACACCGCATGTGCCAGTCCGCTGTTGTAGTCCGGTGTGAAATCTCGTGTCAGGAAAATCGAGGCGATGGCAGTTGTAACGATGATTGCCAGAACCGTTTCTTCAAGTTCCACTGAGCAGGTACCCTTCTGATTGTCTGCATATCCTCGAGGACCATTGACAAGAAGAGGCTCCAGGCACATCTTACTTGTATTGACGCCCATAGCCGTATAATGCGGCAGAACCTCTCCGCGAGATGAAATGACCGCTTCAAAGCACTTTGCGTATGTATCGCCAATACCTGCCCACAAGTATTTGGCAGGTGCTGCGGCTATGATTTCCGTGTCAATAAATGCATGCCTTGGCGGTTCCAGAAAGAAATAGGGTTTCTGAAAGGTCCCGTCTTCATTGTACATGATTGAAACCGTCGTACATGCCGCACAGTTTGAAGCAATTGTCGGAAAGCTGAAAATTGTCTTTCCCGTCTGCTCACACAGGCACTTACAGGTATCGATGACCTTGCCGCCGCCGACTGCAAAGACCATATCTGCCTCAAGAAAGGCTGGAACCTCCTTAAGTTTCTCAACCGTCTCAAAGGTGCAATCCTCTCCGTAGAGGACATAGTCCAGTATGACAATTCCGGACTGCTCTGCAGCCCTGTCCAGCTTATCCTTTGCTGCTGCCATGGCTCGCGTTCCGCCAATGACAACCGCCTTGCTCCCATAAGGTCTGCAAACCTTACCCATTTTTTCATAAACAGCGTTTCCAATGGAGTACTGTGGCAAATGAAGTTCATAATTATTCAGTCTCATACTCTATATGCTCCTTTCTAAATGCACCGCTCAATGCGTGCAGAACAAACGGAATGACAATAACAAAGAGTGTTGCATATCCAATATATGAATAGCCCCGTCCAACAAGCGGAATCAGCCCGAACTGAGCCACGAAAAAGGCCAGTGCCGTAAAGAGGAAGGAAACCACGATGTAGTGCGCCCGCTTCACTTGTGTTTTCTTTTCAACTTGCCTGATTGTACGTTCAACAATTCCAGCAATCATGGTCACCCCTGTCGAAACTGCGCCAAGGATAATCAGCACAGATATGAGTGGCGTCAGGAAGCTGGCGCCGACACCCTCTTGTACCATGAGCAGCATAGGTACGGATACCTGACTTAGCTCTGGCGAATATGCCACTGCAAGCAGTCCAACTACCGCAAGTTCCATGACGACTGTATTGAGTATGAACATGTAAAGCATGGATTTTCCGATTTCCTTTTCACTTTGAACCCCCTCCACATGCTGGTACATAAGCCCGATGGCTGTCAGCTGGAAGATGCCATAAACTGCAGATCGCATAATGGCCTGCCCAATGCTACCTGATGCTTTGGCGCCAACCGGCAATTCACCAGCTGCCAGATTGTGCAGTGCCTGAAGGATGGTGTCGAACTGGGCGATGATATTTGGAAGCAGAACCACCAGAAGACCGCCAAGGACCATGACAGACAAGACGGTCGAGCACTTTCGCACGATCGCTGTTCCAAATATGGTCACAAATAAAATCGTGATTCCTATGATGAGTGTACAAAGCATATAGGGTAGACCCGTAAGGGTATTTAGAATGGAAGCTCCTGTTGCAAAGGCAACCGCTGGTGCCAGGCATACCATGACAATGTACTCGATTTCATAAAGATTTGAAAACAGACCACGCACAGGTCCATAAAAATGATTGGAAAAGCTCCTATAGTCATAGGTTCTATTTCTGAAGGCGTACCGCATACCGTAAAAATAAAAGGCAGCCATAATGCCCTGAGCCAGAACGGGTGTCAGCAGTGCCCAGATGCCGTAGTTGATAAAATACTGATAGATTTGCGCCCCTGAGGCGAACCCGCCGCCAAACTGCGTAATAAAGCCTACAAATGCAATTCCCATGACAAGTGAATTTGAAGTGTTCTTTTTCATTTTACTACCTCCTTTTAGGTGCTTATGTCCCAGATTGCTTTCATCTGTTTTCTGTTTTGTACTGAGCAATCTTCGATTGCCCAAGTAGCGCCATATACGTACTGAGCAATCTTCGATTGCTCATGTCGCTAATCGCGCCATATACGTGTGTGTAGGAAATCATTGAATTTTGTGCGAGCACAATTCAATGATTTCCTACACACACGTGCATTGCTTTGTCTTAAACGTAAAAAAACTCCCGTCCCAGATAATAATTATCTGGGACAAGAGTTGTATCTCCTGCGGTGCCACCCAATTTGACGTCTTAACGTCCGCTCATCACACACCAACATGTGCTTGTTTGTTAACGGAGTACATTCTCCGTCGCCCCTACTGTAATTTCGGTTTGCCCTCCTGAGCCCATTCAGAACTTGATCCCATAAGCCTTTCACCAACCGGCTCTTCTCTAATATGCTTTCAATATCCCTACTTCTCTCAGTCATCGGTTTGTTTTAAGGAATTTTAACATATGGTGTATAAAAATACAATGGGTTTTATAAAAAGTGTTAGAAACTTTATGCACCTAGTTTGGGGGTGAACCCCATCAGATCCATTTGAAGCATGAATACATCATTAGCCGTCAGCTTATTCAGGCTTCCATCTTTGAAGAATCGCTCCCCCGCTTTCATAATGCCATCCTTGCGGACATCCCATCCAGCAATGATCGTCGGCACACCATCACCCGTATGATCCATGACCTCACATGGCGTTGAATGGTCTGCTGTAACCGTCAGGTAGCAGCTGTACAAATTGAGATTCTCTTTGATATAGCCAATCATGCCATCGATTTTCTCAATCATAGCCACCTTTTCCTGTGGCTTATTGTCATGCCCCAGTATGTCTGTGGCTTTCACATGAAGTACCACCCAGTCATAGCCTTTTTCCTCAAGAAGTTCAATGGCCAAGTCTGCCTTTCCCTTCAGGTTCGTGTCAACACTTCCTGTAAAACTCTCATGGGTAAATCCATCCATTCCCGCCATTTTCGCAATTCCAACGACTGTCAAATCGCCGGCAATACAGGCCGCCTTAATCTTAAACCGGTCGTATACGGACGGCATTTCTGCCTTTTTTCCAACGCCCCGGGTAATGATAACATTGGCAGGTGCAAGACCCTTTTCAACCCGTTCTAGATTCAATGGATGTCTTCTTAAAATGTCATAGCTTCGCTCGGTAAACTCCCACAGAAGATCAGCTGTACGCTTGGCAGCCGGTGTGTTCTCTTTGACGCTCGGACGAACCAGAGGACTGCCTTCACGCGCTGTACCCGGATCTGTCTCCACAATGGCATCGGAGAGCATCAGTCCCCTAAAAACAACCGCAACTCGGTGTTCTGTCAAGGGTTTTACAAACACCCGCGTACCGTCGCTCAGAACCATGTCATCCAGACATGCTGCCAGTACGTCCGCTCCGTCTCGAATCCTTCCGGCGCGGCGGTCTAAGACCGTATACTCTTCGTTTACCGTTCCAAAATTACCGCGAAAAGCAATATCCCCAGCCTGCATTTCTATGCCGGCACTAGCTGCTTCAAGAGGTCCCCGTCCTGTGTAAACATCCTTACTATCATACCCGAATATATGAAGGTGCCCTACATCTGTACCCACACGGATTCCTGGTGCAACTGGATAGACATTGCCGCACATGGCCATCGTCGACAGCTTATCGAGGTTGGGCGTTGATGCCTTTTCAAGAGGTGTCTGATAATTTAAACTCGATATGGGTCTGTCTCCAAGACCGTCACATATGACCAGTAGGCCTTTTCTCTTTCTCACGTCTTGCTGCCTCCTTTAAGATGTCTGTCTCGCAGGCTTTTTCGAAGCCGAAAGCTCTGATGCTTGAGTTAAAATATCGCGTTTGGCATATAGGAAGAATCCCGCCAGCGCTACGCAGCTTGTCCAGATGATTCCTTTTGCCAATGGCGCCTGCTGGTAGACATTGAACTCCAGCTCGTTTGCCTCCCCAGGATCCACAGAACCAAAATCATAACGCATTTTCTTTCCGTATGACCCCGCTTCTACAACGATGGGATCTTCAGGATCATAACCATCGATATTGTAAAGCTCCATTTCGTGCGGAACATAGAATTCCAGGGCGTAATCATCGATTTCAACGGGTGATGTGTTCACAAACTTATATTCAATCTTTCTGATATTTCCCGGATAGGTTCCCTTCTGCTTTGACTTGCCCTGGGCATATGTACCTTCCTGAACTTGAACGTATTCCAGTCTTACAGCAGATTCAGCTTCCTCGAACTCAACCTCGTAGTATTTCAAGTCGCCAATTTCAGTAAGAACCACAGTTTCACTTCTAAGCGTCCCCATAAGGGCAGTGACACTTTCAATGCTTGAGTTCTTGGCAACCGGTAGAACGAGCAGGCCTTCTGCACTCGTAACCCCTTCAAGAGTCGTTGTAATTTTTGCATTCTCATTCAGCTGAACAACTGAATCCGAATAGACTTCAATTTTTCCATACTCCCCTGCGAATGCTGACTGCATGCCCAGCGCCAGGAGGACCATAAGTATCGTCATTATACGTTTCATCATCTTTATACCCCCTAGGCGATTCCAAGGAATTTGAACCATGTGAACGATGCCACAACAAGTATTCCCCATTTGGCTAACAATGTCACTGTTCCGTATGTCAGCTGGTCGAGCACATTATAGTGTCCCGTACTGTAAAATATCAGACTCGGCTTGCAGTGCGGCGGCAATGTTATCGTGTCCGCAATGGCGAATGACGCCGGAAGTGCCAGCGCCACAGGGTCGACACCCGCTACCTGACCAATTGAAATAATCGTCGGTATGAGAATAATCGTCCTTACCGTCTTGCTCGTGAATACCAAATGACTGAAGCTGGCAATGAAAATAACGATGGCATACAAGGCCATGAAACTCATATTTTCAAGCCCCAGATTTGCAAAAATACTATCGAGTGCCCAGGACGCCATCCCGGTTTCGTTAAGTGCAATACCACCAGCATAGGCCCCACAGCTAAATACCATCAGATCCCATGGTATTTTTGCTTCCTTCCAGCTCAGGATCCCAATATTCGGCATAAAGAAGAGCGCCGCTGAAAGAATCGCTACCATATACAGACTCAGCTGGAAGCCGAACATGCTGATATGAAGTTCGTCGGTTGACCACAGAAATATGGTCAGTACAAATATGGCAAGGGCCTTTTTTTCAATGGATGACATCTTTCCAAGTGCCTTGTAATCTTCTTTCAGGGCATCCATCTTGCTTAGGTCTGCTTCCTTATTTTTTGTTTTAAAGAGAACACGACCTACGAAGTAGGATGCAATCAGGGATGCAATTGCAATCGGTGCACCGGCAATAAACCAGCGGCCCCAAGAAATGTCTGTACCTGTCAGGTCCTTGATAAAACCAATAGCAAGAATCTGTGATGATGTTGCCGTAACAATCGCAGATGTTGAAAAAGCATTACCGTGCAGACTTTGAAGTCCGAGGAGTTTTCCAAAATTCTGATTCGCATTATCATTTGTAACACCAAAGGCCTCAGCCACTAGAATGACAATGGGAAGAAGTATGGCCGCACGCGCTGTGGTTGAAGGCACCACAAGTGCAATGAGGAAGTTTACAACCATCAAAACCACAAGAATTGAGTTTGTTGTCTTCCCGAACTTGGTTATGAGATAAAGCGACAAACGTTTGGCCAGGCCGCTCTTCTCCATTCCCGATGTGATAATGAACGCTGCAACCATCAGCCAGATAACTTCGTATCCAAATACGCCCAAGACCTGTTTCTCTGTCCACGCACCCGAGAGCGGCAGCAGCACAAGAACAATCATGGATGTGAGGTAGGTTGGTATACTTCCCGAAATCCACAGTATGAGTGCAAATGCAAATATGCCCATTGCCATTTTGGCCGAATATGTAAGTCCAATCGGCGTTGGCATGGTCAGTATGAATGCAAGTACGAGCAGAGCAACCGGAAGCCCCAAATAGGACATTCTGAGTTCCAGTGGGCTCTTAACTTTTTTTATATGTACAGTTGACATATTTAACCCCCTATAAGATTTAGCGTCAATAGTGTTCGAATCGATTCCCCCTGATCAGTTAACCTGATTATAGCAATGTCTCGATTGTATGAAAAATTAAACATATTTATCCGACCCATAATTTTTATTTATGGGTGCTCTCCCAAGCCATTCTTTCATAAGAATTTTTAATATCATGCGAAAATAGAATTTTTTATAGATTTTATCATGTAATTGTCTAGTTTTTCTTTGTATAATCAATATGAAGTTCATTTCGGATAAATTTTTGATAAAGGCTAGGTGTAAAATGGATTTTGATGTTATAAGAACATTCTTAAAAGTAATGGAAACCAATAACTTCACAAAGTCTGCTGAGATTCTATTCTGTACTCAGGCAACTGTATCCATTCGCATTCGAAAGCTGGAAAAGCACCTGGGGGTCACACTGTTCGACCGTACCGGGAAAAACATCATTCCAACAGAAGCGGCAATGGCCTTTTGTCCCTATGCTCAAAAAATACTGGATACACTTGAAGCAGGCCGAAGCCATACACGAGATACCCAGCTTCTTTCAGAGACTGCCATCAAGATTACAGCTTCGCACACGCCTGGCGGCTACCTCCTACCTAAGCTGATTTTCAACTTCAACCAGGACTATCCGCACATTCACATAACCAATCATGTACAATACTCTAAAAAGGTCATGCGGGATATTGAGAATCAAGTCTACGACCTCGGCTTTATCTCTCAGCCAAGCAGTGTCGATAAGTCTGTTTTAGACCTGGAGCCACTCATTGATGACCCCCTTGTCGTTGTCGTTGCCAATACCCATCCGTGGGCTACCCGTGATTCTGTTGACATTGGAGAAATCGCCAATGAAAGATTCCTGCTCTCAAACCCAAACTCAACCCTTATCGACTACATTCAAGCCAAGGGAAAATGTCAGCTCAAACAAAAGAACCTTGTTGTGATGGGTAATCTTGAGGCCATAAAGCAAAGTGTCTGCAACAACTTCGGGGTATCCATACTTTCCCACCTGTCCGTTGATACGGAAATCAGACACGGCATCATAAAAGAAGTTGCCCTCAACAACCGAATGCATCTGACACGGAAAATATTCTACGTGAAGCGAAAGGGGCATGAACTCTCTCCTGTTTTACTGAAATTTCTAGAGTCAGTTAAAGCAGCTTGCCTGCTTCAGGAAATGTAGTGATGCGTCATGCGTTTACCCCATTTCATTTGAATTCTCTCCAAATAACCTATATATTAGTAAATGGCAATTGTATGCCAATGGTTAGGTTTCAAGTTTTGGGGAGGATACTATGATAAAACGATATGAAGGTACAGGCAGAATGAGCAGAGTGGTTGAGCACAAAGATACACTGTATTTATGCGGTCAGACTTGTGGCGATGTGGAAGACATCAAGGGACAAACAGCTGGTATGCTGAAAAAGGTTGAAGATCTTTTGAATACATATGGGTCCGATAAGCAGCACATGCTTTCTGCAACCATCTACCTGCGTGATATGAAAGATTTCGCAGCGATGAATGAAGTTTGGGACGCATGGGTTGAAGATGGATTCGAACCAGCAAGAGCCTGTGTTGAAGCTAGAATTGCACGTGAGCACTTGCTCGTTGAGATTTCTGTGACTGCGGCGAAAAAAGAATAATGATCCAGTAACTAGAAATGACCCATGTGGTCTATCTCTTTAAAAAGATTTTTAAAAGACCTTTCAAAATAGAAGCTGCGCTTCTACTTGAAAGGTCTTTTTTTGTGCATCTGTTTGACATGAAGCCGGATTTTCTGCCAGCTCAAAATCTCATCATTCCAGCCAATGACCTTCCTCAATTGCAGCCAGAAAAATTATTATCAAACCTTCACATATAATGTGACTGGAATCAATTGACAATGATTCCACTTGGTCCTACAATGTCCTTGTAGTTGTTAAATAATTAACAATATGACTGAAGAGTCTGAAAATTCTTCTGTTGCGAACGGAGGCAAAAGCATGGAAAACGCATCAAACATTGCTGTACAAAGTAAAGAAGGTTCTGCAAAACTAGCAAAAAGCATTGGGCTTATGGATGCCATGTTTATCGTTGTGGGTATGGTTATTGGCTCTGGAATTTTCTTTAAAACATCCACGGTTTTAAGAAGTGCCGGAAATCCCTTCTGGGGCATCATGGCCTGGTTGGCAGGTGGTGCCGTGGCGATGGCCTCTGCACTGACCATTAGTGAAATAGCAACTGCGATTCCAAGAACAGGCGGCGTCTTTGCCTATTTGAAAGAGCTCTATGACGAAAGGCTTGCCTTTCTTTACGGATGGGTTCAGTCTCTCATTTACGTGCCAGGCTCTCTTGCCGCACTATCTGTAGTATTTGTTACCCAGGCCACATTCTTCATCCCGCTTGATATAAACGGCCAGCGCATTCTTGCCATGGGGATGATTCTGTTTCTTGTCATCATCAATGTCATCTCAACACGCCTTGGTAGCAAGGTCCAAATGATTGCGACGATTGGAAAACTCATCCCAATTGTCATCATTATGCTCTTCGGTCTCATGAGTGGCTCTTCAGGCGGTGTACGCGCAGTAACCACACCTGTACAAAGTGTGACCGGACTCGCCGGTTTTGGCGCTGCCATGCTTGGAACCCTATGGGCCTATGACGGATGGGTTGGTGTGACAAATATAGCTGGAGAACTGAAAAGACCTGGAAGGGATTTGCCAAAGGCGATCATCATTGGCCTTTCTGCCATCATCCTGATTTATGTTCTTTTTAACACGGCTCTTATAAATGTGATTCCTGCAGATGTGCTTTCTGACTCTGCTACACCGTCTTCTGACGTATCCATTGCCCTATTTGGCCCTTCGGGTGCAGCACTGATTTCCGGTGGTATCATGATTTCAATATTTGGGGCTATGAACGGCTACCTGATGACAGGCGTTCGTATTCCTTTTGCAATGGGACAGAGCGGGCTCTTCCCGTATGCAGACAAAATCAGCAAGTTGAGTGATAAAGGGGCAACCCCGGTCAACGCCCTCATATTTGAAGGCCTCCTTGCCTGCCTCTATGTTCTATCTGGCTCATTTGACCTGCTGACAAACCTGGCCATGTTCGTTGTCTGGATATTCTTCATTATTACGGTTGCAGGCATATTCAGGCTTAGGACATCCATGAAAGACCTTGAAAGATCCTACCGTGTGCCGCTCTATCCAGTGGTGCCCCTGATTGGCATACTCGGCGGCCTCTATATTGTCATCAGCACAGTCCTCACAGACGCACCTACGGCGGGCTTTGGTATTGCTGTCACACTGACTGGCATACCAGTTTACGCGGGGCTAATGAAAAAGAGGGCTGTAAAATAATAAGTGATAAATAATAAACCCCCGAAAATCTATATTATGAGATTTTCGGGGGTTTTGACTGTATAATTTACCATCTCACAGATTGCTAACATTCACTCCATGAATCCCATCAGCTTTCCAGTAGATGGATATTATATAGTAACTGAGCCATTTTAGCATGTGTCGCATAGCTCTCAGGATTCAATTCGCTGTTACTTCCTGCAAGATATCTATTTTCAACATATACGCGCATTGCTTCTTCAGCACATCCAGCTACTGTGTCTGTATCACTGAATACAATTTTGCTTGACCAGAACAATCAGTATTGTTTTAAACTTACATTAATTTTAATCTGATTATGGAGCTGAGAGCAGTCTCGGTTTTCTTGCTGAGTCTTTCTTCATCACAGCATTCTCGATAAATAAGAAAGTAGTCAGTTTGTTTGTCACGAACATGCGAAAACCTACCAACTACTTTCTAATTTTTCAATAAAAGCAATCATTATAATTACTTCATTTTTTCTAAAGTACGTAATAAATATGTCCAACAATTTGATATAGATGAAATGCTAATTTTTTCATTAGGTGTATGTACATCATAAATATTTGGACCAAAAGAAATCATGTCTAAGTCACCTAACTGATTTCCTATAACACCACATTCCAGTCCAGCATGGATAGCTGAAATTACTGGGGTTTTGTCAAATACATCTACATATGTAGATACAAATAAATCTCTAATAGCAGATTTTTCTCTATACTCCCAGGCAGGATACGAAGCACTGGTTGCCATATCAACCTCTAGGGTATTTGAAACATTTTCAAGATGATCCACTATTCTCATTTTCAAGCTATCTACCGAACTCCTTATAGAGCTCATAACCTGAATAGAATTATCACCTGTTGAAATGATTCCAATATTTGCAGAACTCTCAACTAATCCTTCAATATCATCACTCATACTCAATACACCATAAGGATGCAGTTTAATAAGTGTCAAGAGTTTGTCTGTAGTCGAAGTATCAAATACATACTTAATTTCATCATCTAAATCAATTAATTCAACTACAATGGCTGGATCAGTTATCTTGAAATCTTCTCTAAATTCTTGTTCCAACTCTTTACAAACGCGCATTATGGTAGTTAAAAAAACATCTTCAATACCAATAATCGCAGAACTCTCTCTCGTTATGGCATTAACCTTATGACCACCCTCAATATTTAATATAGCAACATTAGGAATGCAGTCTAGCGTTCGACCCAAAAGTTTATTTGCATTAGCTCTATTCTTATCAATCTCCATCCCCGAGTGACCACCCCTGAGATTACTAATTTTCAATTGATAAGCTTTCATATTTTCTTTTGCTTCTCGGACAATCGGTAATGTTAGGTGACAGCGAATGCCTCCAGCACAACTTGTGAATAGAACGCCCTCTTCTTCAGCATCCATATTAATTAAAATCTGTCCCGATAAATGATGTGAAAGTAGTTTCGAAGCGCCAATTAATCCATTTTCTTCCTGAACGGTAAATAATATTTCAAGTGGCGGGTGACTTATTGAATCATCTGCTAGAATTGCCATGCAATACGCTATAGCTATGCCATTGTCAGCACCCAAAGTTGTCTCTTTTGCTGATATAAAATCACCATCGAATATCAAGTTAATCGGGTCATTAGAAAAATCATGTGTACTTTTCTCAGTTTTTTCACCAACCATATCCATATGTCCTTGTAAAATAACAACAGGCGCATTTTCATAACCCCTCGTACCAGGTTTTTTTATAATAACATTGAACAACTCATCTTGATATACTTCATAATCCCTCTTATTAGCAAAATTAACTAAAAAATCACTTATCTGCTTCTCATTTTTCGAACATCTTGGAATTTCGCTGATTGTCTTGAAATACTCTATTACATTTTGAACATTTCCAAAGTCAATCATTTGTAAACTAATCCTCCAATATTCTTGATTCCAAATCCCGGTTCATTATCCAAAGTAATTTTATACTCTTCAAAAATTGCACCACCTTCAGTGTTGTCTTCACTACATAAAATTGGGCCGTCAAGATCAATTTTAGTAATAATAGCTCTTGATGCTGCTAAGTGTACTGCTGCAGTGACGCTGACTTTTGATTCAAGCATGCATCCAATCATACATTGTACACCATAGACTTCTGCTACTGATGCTATCTTCAAAGCATTATGTAATCCCCCAGCTTTCATAAGCTTAATGTTAATGAGATCTGCTGCCCCCATCTCTATAACCTTAATGGCATCCATTGGCGAGTGGATACTTTCATCTGCAAGAACTGGAATCGACACATTATCTGTAACATATTTCATTCCAAGTAAATCGTGAGCTGCAACTGGTTGTTCAACAAACTCGATATCCAAACCGAATTGCTCCATTTTTCTCAAAGCTTGTACAGCTTCCTTCGGTTTCCATCCTTGATTGGCATCAATTCTAAGTTTAACATCATAGCCTACAGCATCTCTAATCGCTTTCATTCTTTCAATATCAAGTTCAGCATCTTTGCCAACTTTTATTTTTAAAGTTGTATATCCAAGTGACACAGCTTCCAAGCTGTCTTTCGCCATTTGCTCCGGTTCATTGACGCTAATAGTAATATCAGTGACAATCTCTGTTTCAGATCCACCAAGAAGTTTATACACCGGCATATTATGCAATTTACCAAACAAATCATACAAAGCAATATCAACGGCTGCCTTTGCACTACTATTACCTACAACACAATTTTGTAGCTTATTCATAACTTCTTCAAAATTCTCAATATCCATACCAATTAAAGATGGTCGTATATGATCTTCTATCGCTCCAACAATTGCCCCTGTTGTATGCCCTGTAATTGCTCCTGTAGGTGGTGCTTCCCCATATCCAACGTGAATTGTATCTGTAATAACTTCTATGATGACATCATTAACCGCATCAACCGTTCTAAGAGCGGTTTTGAATGGCCTTTTTAAAGGCACAGATATGTACCCAATTTTAATGTCTACAATTTTCATATTTTTCCTCCATGCTTCAAATCCAAATATTTCTTCAGAGCATCTTTATAAGCAATCTGTATCGCCTTTTGGGAGCTACCAAAGTATCTAAGACTAATTTCTTCTTCTACCGACTTATAAAAACGATCGAATTTTACACCTAAAAATATGCTTTGAATAAATTCTTCTGTTTTCGAAACCGTCACAGAGCAGCCTAAATCCACAACTTCATCTGTAGTTTTGTCAATAATAAAACCGATAAAGAACACTTTGAACTGCTCTGTAATTGCATTTTCTGATCCTGTTCTTCCATGCCCTATGACATACGCAGTTTCTTTGCTGTACATTCCCATTCACCCTCTTTTTAAAACTTAAAACATATTGCATAAAATAAGATTTATTAAAGCATCGACATTATCTGACCCACAATTAGTCCTCCCCCAGTTCCGATGATATAACCCATCATAGCCATAAGCACACCAACTGGTATCAGTACTTCACCATATGATGCAGCCAAAATAGGTGCAGATGCTACACCACCAATATTCGCAAGACTTGCAACACCACATGTAAACAAATCAAGTTTAAATATTTTAGCAAGAATTATCATCAAAATCGCATGAATTGCTAAGATTACAAATCCTGCAAAAATGTACAGTGGCGCCTGTGTTAACTCAGCAAAATTCGCCCTAGATGCAATCAAAGCAACAATCGTATACAACATCATGTTCGAAAGATAATTTGATCCTGGTATTTTCCCAAATTCAGTCATTGCAAGTACTACTCCTACTATAGTTACAATCATTACTGTCCAAGTTGTCCCAGAAATAAACGCTGATGTTGGAAGGATACCTGCTAATCCCTGCGCAACTGCCGAAACTGCTAGACTTGATCCTAAAAGCAATAATAGTCCAGAAAAATCAACTTCTGCCTTGTGCTCGTCCTCTTCTTTTTGAAGTTTTAGGGTTATGTCCTCCAATGCACTTGTATCAGCCTTTGTGAATTTACTAAAGAGTTTTTCATACGGCACCAAAGCAAGCAAAATCATTACCCAAATCGAATAATCAATTGAATCAATTAACAGGGTGTAACCCATATCTGAATCAGCTATATTAAGCGCGCCTTGTACAGCTACCATATTTCCAGTTCCACCCATCCAGCTTCCAGCTAAAGCGGCAAACGCTTTCCACGAGTCTGGAGAAAAAGAACCTTTGAAAAGCATATACATCACGACAAAACCAGCACCGATACTAAATGACGCCGAGAAAAACCCTATCAGCATTTTAGGGCCTAACTTGATAATTTTTCGTAAGTCTGCTTTAAGTAACATCAAAAATATCATAGCAGGCAGCAAGTTTCCTTTAACTGTTTTATATACTGTATTGACACTATCGGTTTTCTCCCACATACCTAGTGTAGCCATCACCATCACAGTAAAATAAATTACAACAATTGCCGGAACATACTTAAAAAATTTGGTTTTGTCTCTTTTCTGAAAATAAACTACTAAACTTGAAAAAAAGATAAGTAACGCTAAATAATGAAACCCATTCGTAACCATATTATTCCTCCTAAAATTTGATTAATCACCTCAAAAAATAAAAGAGCGAGATATGATGAACTTAAAATTAGAAAGCTCATCAGATCTCGCTCGTGACGACATAATAGTCAGTTAGAGTAAGGTGATAAAGTTATTTGTTTATTCAATTATATCAATCTTAAAATTAACAATCAAGAACAATTTATTCATTCCTCACTCAAGAGCGTCATTATACATATAACAAACTATGTATATAACGACGAATTAAACTGCTAAAGTCATTCTCAAAAAACATCAACAACTTCAACATTAATGCTCATTAGATATTGATCATCACAAAATGTAAAAAACCTACAGATTCTCTATTTGGAAGATCTGTAGGTTCTATTTTTTTATTCCCACTCAATAGTTGAAGGTGGCTTAGAAGTCACATCATACAGAATTCTATTTACGCCGTTCACTTCATTGACAATACGGCTTGAAATCTTATCAAGTACTTCATAAGGCAGGCGTGCCCAGTCTGAAGTCATACCGTCGATTGATGTTACCGCACGAATACCGATTGCGTGCGAGTATGTTCTTTCGTCTCCCATAACACCAACAGAGCGGACATTTGGTAGCACCGTGAAGTACTGCCATACGTCTCTTTCAAGACCTGCAAGACGGATTTCCTCACGCAGGATAGCGTCCGATTCACGGTTAACTTTAAGCTATTAAATATAATCATAAAAGCATTCCCACTAAAAGTGCCGATAGCAATTTTCTAAAATAGGCGGCTTTCATTTCTTGGTTTCAATCCTACCGCTTAAAATTATTAAAGTCAAGAATGTATATAAATAGTAGTTGTGTCCAAGTTCACTTTTCCTTATACTGGTACCTATAAAACAGTACAAGGAGGCTGACATATGAATGTAAAAACTTTCTCTTATAGATTTGCCCAAGAAATACTTGAACACCCAAAATATAAAAGTATTTTAGATGAATTAATAAAAGTGTGTGAAGAATGTCCACTACCTGTGTATCAAGGAAAATCTCAACGTCAAGCAAAAAAAGATGTAGTTCAACAATTGATGAACACATATTTCAAACTTAGATTCACAAGTCTTGGTTGGGAAGCAGAACCATTAGCAACTCCAGTAGATAATGCTGATGCATTGAGGTCTGATTTTAGAAAACAATTCATTGATAACATTACTGGTGAAATAATTGCTACAGTTCAAATTGAAGTCGAATTTGGAAATGTAGCGAGCTCATATAGAAACTATTTCAAGTTTCAATTATCATTTTCATATGGATTAACCGATATCTGTATTCTGATAGTCCCATCACAGCATTTATCTGTTCGAATTGATAGTGGTGTATCTAATTTTGAAAAAACTATTCGTGAAATTCCATCAGCAGCATTATCCGTGACTGTCCCAATTCTTGTTATTGGGTTGTTTGATAATGATGTATCCGAATGGAATGTGAAGCAAGTTACCACTGATTTAAAAATACTTAAAGGTGATTCAAAAGAAACCTATCCATTACATTGTGATATTGTGGCACAATATATAAATCAGTTATAAAAAAGTCACCCCGCAGCTTGCGGGGTGACTTTATTCTCTTTCAATAATACTACTAATTTTTTCGCCTAAAATTTTAACAATATCAACCACTAATGCATTCCCCATACAAAAATATCTAAATTTATGTGGCATACCTGTGTTAGTCCAGTTATCTTCAAATCCATTTAATCGCTCACATTCAACAGGTGTTAATAATCTCTTTTTGCCACTATCTAAATCCTCTACTACGTGTGTGCTTCTATTTAAAGAAGATTCACTCGTCAACATAGTTCTAGCTGACTTGTTTATCGGGTCAGGGAAAGCAATTTGCCCCTCAGAAAAAATATATTCATGACCTGTTTTTGATACTCGTGGTATACTCTTTGGACCTTTTAGATACTCCCACTTATCCAAATTCTCCCCTAAATAATATTTTTCATCTACATTTCTCTCCATTATACTCATTAATGGTGTTTCTGTTTTGAAAATTGGTATGACTTTCGCACTAATAATATGACCATTTTTCATAAAACCCGAATTTCCAAACTGGAATACAAAGTTATCAGATACATCAACCAAATCTTTATAATCTAAGTTAGTTTCATAATAATTGCACTCTGGTTTAATTGGAAATGCTTCAGCAAAGACACCTCTATCACGTAATATTTGAATAGGTTCACAATCTCTCAACTCTTGAGAATATCTTGTATCGTTTCTATAAGCAAAAATAAATACTCTTCTACGCCTCTGTGCAAAACCATACTCTGCGGCATTTAAAACTCTCCACTCAACCGAGTAGCCAGCATTGTTAAAACAAGATAACATCACACCAAAATCTCTTCCCCTTTGATTGCTTGGAGACTTTAACAATCTATCAACATTTTCTAGTAATACAAATGGAGGTTTTTTATCATTTAAGATGTCATTGATTTCCCACCATAAAACGCCTTTTTTGCCTTCGATACCCTTAGCACCAGTACTGGCCACACTATAATCTTGACAAGGAAAACCACCTACAAGCAGTGTATGAGGTGGTATAGTTGATTTAACTTTTGCAATATCTTCATTTACACAAACTGTAGTTTTACCAAAATGATGCTTATAGCAATCAAATGCATGTTGTACTTTTTTACCTGGTTCCCATTGGTTCGCCCAAATAATATTGAAATCACTTGCTTGCGTTAGACCTAAATGAAATCCACCTACACCGGCAAATAATTCTACGACTGTTTTTTCCATATATTGACCTCCAGAAATTGCTTCACCTTTAATAATAGTACACAATGATTAAAGATGCAATTAAACTTAATTAAGCAACCTCACTCACAATATTATAACACAAACAGAACGTATGTTCTATGCGTTTTTATTAGCTATATTCATTTCTTTAGACTTATTGGACCTCTTTGCCCTGGTCAATGTACTAACCGATATCCCTGTTTTCTTTGCTACCACACTATATGACAATCCACTGGAAAGCAATGACAAAGCGTGAGAAATCTGTTCTGACGTAAACTTATTTGGACGGCCCCATTTCATATTAGGATTATTTCTCATAGCCATTTCACGACCAGATTTAGTGCGCTCCTTGATTAAATCTGCTTCAAACTCACTAAATGCCAATAAAATAGTGTACATCAAACGACCAGTAGGTGTATTGTCTAATCTACCAATATTTAAAATATCTACTATAACACCTTTGTTCAACAATTCCTCAACCGTTGATACCCCAGCCTTGACCGACCTAGCAAATCTGTCCATCTTAGCGACACAAAGCGTATCCCCCCCTTTCAATGTATCTATCACTTCTTTAAATACTTTCCTTGTACCTTTATTTGTAGCAGTGTAGGCTTCAGAATAAATCAGTGCATCTGGGTATTTTTCCAGTATCGCACTCTCTTGAACTGGAAAGCTATTGTTATCCGATTGTTTTTCTGTACTGACCCTAATGTATCCGTAGACCATCTAGTTCACCCCTTTACTTTTGACCACAATATATGACCACTTATCTGTATTGATTTCATTGGCTACTGTAAATGCGGTCAAAAGTTTTAATTAATGACTATTTTTCATATTGCGTAGATGCTTATAAATGGTGCTTCGAGATACACCCGTTAATTCTGATATTTCATCTACGGTTAACGTTTTGCTTCTATATAATAGAAGCGCTCTTTTTATAGCTGTTTTGTCAACTGGTTTTCGACCTACTCTATTCTGTTCATGCGCTTGGCTATATGCAGCCTTGCGTTTGTTCTCCCTATAATCTGTGAATAACTCAATAAAATTGTGCATAACTGTGTAGTAGCACGTATAATCGGATACACAGGGGTGGTCTATGATATGTAGCTCAACCCCCTTTGATTGCAGGATTTTCAGATATGTCAGCAGATTATCTATCCTTGTAGCTGAAAAATCAAATAGTGACCTTGCTACTATCCAGTCACCTTGTTTTACTGTTTTGATGAGTTCTTTTAGTTCTGATTTGCTACTATCGCAGTCACAGTATATGTTTCTTTCATTTATTTTAAGGTCATTTATTAAATTGAAAATCGCTTTATTATCCCGCCACTCCACTGCTTCGTTGTTTTCAACAAAATATGCGTAATCCACTGGGTACCCCCCTGTTCTTTTTTCTCTAGAGATAAAAGAACATTTTTTATCTCTAGAGATTTTTACACAATAGTGAGTGTCTTTTTATTGTATTCTTTTTTATCGGGCACTATTCTTTTTTGTGAAATACCCTTGATATATGCCCTTTTTACCGAAAAGGGAAATGCACATCAATAAAAAGACACTCTGTTTCAGATGAGTTTTCAACCGCTTTTAACCCCTGAGAAAAAAAGACAGTACAAATACTCGGAAATCTATTATGACAGTAACAGTACTTTTTTGATTTCACTAAGGTCTAAAAGTACTTCTTCTTGATTACTTAAATCAAATATCAGTAACTTGTCATCAGCCACATTTTCGATTATTTTCAGGCCTTTATATGTCGCTGTCATTGACCTATTACTTGTTATGATTTTCAATGTGTGCTGTTTCAGTAAGCGGTGCAGCCACCGCTTGCCCTCGCCATCAATTATCAGGTCAAATCTGCAATTTATATCACGCCTGATGTTTTTAGATGATGGTAGTATCTCTGATTGCGGATTGTATATTATTCTTTTTTGCATCATCTCTATCACCCCATTATTTTTTTGAAGAGGGGCGCTTATGCACCCCATTTAATCAATATCACGCCAAATGTAGTCATCCAGATTAATTTCAAAATCACAATCATCTAGATTGTCCTGTGTTTTGTTATCCTTTAACTCTGATGTAACTGCAATATTCTTGGCACAAGACTTTGTATCCACAGCATCTTTGTAGTCATCAAAGGATTTATTGTAATCTGGTGATATTATCGTTGATATTGATAATACCCCTCCATTTTCAGTCTCACTTAAACTTAGTTCCATTAAACTGCCTCGTGTTGATATTGCTTGCCTTAGCGCTTGAGTTATATCCTTGTCAACAAATAACCCTATACATTGGTATGCACCTGTTAAGCACATAAATTACACCTACTTTCATAATAGAGGGGCTTGCGCCCCTCCGGGGCTAAAACGGTATGGGTTCTCCGTCATAGTAATTATTACTTTTTCCTTTGTAACTTTCTTTTTCAAGTAACCCTAATCTTTCAGCTAACTCCTGATAGCTGAGTTCTTTGTCCTTTTCATCTACTACTTCAGCAGGTGACCACGTTGGAGGATTGTCTTCCTCATCGTCTAACCATGCAGATATTGTTACTGTGTTTCCTATTTTGCCTCTATCGAGGTCAATTTGCAGAGTACCAAGTCCCTTATTTAGCATTGTAGCTAGGATGTTAGCCTCTACGTTATTTATTCCGAGAACCAATGATGCTTTTGATATTAACTTACTCATTTTTTTCACCACCTCTCTCTTAATTAATATAGGTGGCAAGTGTCCATTAATCGGTTATCACTGCTGCTTTTTATGTTAATGACTATGATTTTTGAATAAGCATATGACCAAGTGCCCATTTTATTTTTATGGGTTAAGTAAGTGAGTGTTTTCAAGTTGCATAAGTTTGAGCAAGGATCCACCGCGAAGCGGTGGACACTGCTCAGGGGTTGCATTATTGGACTTTAGGTTGTACTCCCTTTTTCAAGATTATCTTTTATCGAGTAAGGGGCATAGCCCCTTACTCATTAGTAATAATACAGTGTATTAAAATACACTGTATTAACTTGTATTAGAGCCTCCTTGAAAACAGCAGATACACCAATACCACCAACAACGAATTCGACCTGTTAGCTTTCTACATATTTCCGTCAGGTTACTACACAAAAATTGTCCTAAATCGTCAGGTTACTACACAAAAACTAAAAGAAACCGACTAATATAGCCAGTTTCCTCAGTCGCAAATCTATTCAATTATGATTTCTTCAGCGTTATAATCCTCGCCAATATGGTATCTATCTAGTTCAGTCAACTCAACATCAGATAGTTCTAATATTAAACTATAAGTCAACTCATCACGATTTCGCAGGTAATCATATACATCATCTTTTTCCTTATTTGTGTAGATTGTATGCTGAATATAGTATTGTACAGGATGAGCACTTCGTTCATCTAGCAATAGATACACCGATGAATAACCGATTTCTGACTTAATCCTTGCCACCCAAGCCTCAGCATCATCAAAATCAGTAGCTCTAATCTCAAAAGGAAACTCACTCCAATGCCCGGCTTCTCGTTCGTAGACTTCTGGAACCCAATCAATTTCACCAGTTTCAGTGCAATACACATATTCCCCAGCTCCACGCCATTCTGCATCACTTACAACATTTTCAACTTCAAGCTCATCTTCATCATAGTTCTGATATTCAATCAAATACTCGTACATTGACTGCGCCAGTTCTTCCCTAGTCTTTACACCAACAAAGTTAGCATAGTTCTCGACATTCCATTTTTCAATCATTGTTCTCAACATTATTCTTATCCTCCATCTATTCTCTCTTCGATATTATATCTAATGCAGTCATCAGAATATCTCTAATGACCGCAACTCCCCATTACTTACGATAATACACCCATATTTTCGGGTAATTCATCCCTTTTACTTTCCTTTTTCACACCAGCCTTGGATTTCTGACCCTTACTACCACCTTTTTTCCCATTTGGCTTTGACCTAACCTCACCCGTCTTCTGTTCATACTCATCTACACTTATAAACGTACAGCCAGGTCCAAACAACATCATCACTTTCTCACGATATTCTGAATGCCTTGATTTTACACATTTAATCAGTGTAGCTCTGTACTTCTCAGCTTTAAAGTCATCCATATTAATATCTTCACCCTCTTTAATAAACGCAGGTTGCATTATGATTATACTATCTGCATCATACTCAACAGCACCACTCTCTTTAAGGTCAGTTATCCCAATATCTTTGTCCTTTGTATAGCCTGACCTTGCAAGCGTTGATACCAAAACGATTGGCACGCTGTACGCTCCCGACAATACTTTGATTTCTGATAACAACCTATCTACTCCCTCTTTGCCTGTACTATGGCTTGCTATTGCAAGTTGTTGTAGGCTATCAACCATTATCACAACATCATCGTATGATTGACAGTAAACCTCAATTATCTTATGCAATTCTGTATAACCGCCCAAGCAACAATAACCATTCAGATACCGCCTAAAGTCATCATCAACAACAAGGTCTCTAATATGAAGATTGCCTTGTTCTTCAATAAGTTTTTTGCGTAGTTCCCGAACCTTGTCATCGTCAGCCTTTGCAAGTACGTTATCCTTTAAAACATCTCGTATCGTGTAACAGTCCTCACCAAACATTTTATAGGATTGATGACTGATTACTTTAGCCTGTAATGCCGCGCTACGCATATCATATGATACATAAACCACCGTTGTACCTGACTTTGCCATCTCTGATGCAGATTGCAGGAGCAAAGTAGTCTTACCAATGCCCGGACTGGCTGCAACTACTGTAATTCCACAGGGTAAGCCACCACCTAAAATGTGGTCAAGGTCTGATATCTGTGTAGATATTGTCAAAGGAGTGTCTGCGATGTACTTGGTTAAGTTTTCAAGATTGTTTGCAGTACCTAAGGCAAACGTAGAAAGTCTTGCCACATTATAATAGTCCTCTGACTGGTCGGCTTGTAGCTCTGTATTTTGACTTGTATCAGGTTTATTATCTTCTTCCTGTACAATGTTCACTTTCACTTGTTCTTCATTCACAACCTGTTTATCAGGCTCTGACTTCATAGGTTGTTCAACCCCTGTATTTTCTGGTATTACTTGCTCTACAGGTTCTTGTGTTAGATTATCTTCTGGTGTATCAGTGGTTGGTTCCTTTATGTTTTCAAGGTTTTTTAGGTGTTCGGGGATGTATCCATTCCCGAAATGCCCTTGTATCTCTATCTCCTTACTCATTATCGTTGTCCCCCAAACTTGTATAGTAATCGTCTGCTTCTTGCTCTAACGCTTGTAACTCTGATAGTGTCTTATCTCTATCAGCCACCAATGCCTCATTAATATCCTTGTGCTTTGACAACCATCTATCACCATCATAATCAAGCTCTAAATAGTCAGGAACAAACAGATTACGGCTTTTAAATAACCTTGCAATATTCTTGCCCGGTTCATCATTATCTAACAAACAAATCAGTTTAATATCAGCATCTGCATCCACGTGTTCCTTAAGAAATCTTTGTACATTTTTGACACTATTAGTGCCAACACTGTGAAATCCAAGCTCCTCAACAGATAGCGCATCCATCGCACTCTCTGTGACAAAACACAATTCGTCCCACTGACGGCAATGGTTTAATATACGCTCATTGAATACTCCCATAGGTACTTTAGATGATTTAGGATTGAGCCATTTTGCAGGCTCTGGGTGCATATTAAGCATTGCTCGTGTATTACTGTCTACGGCTGCTAATCGCCTTGTGTATGAGCCGTTATCATTCAGAAACACGTAGTAGATAGCACCCAAAAATTTCTTTTCTTTCGTCTGATGCATCCACAGCATAACACTATGCTTATTGGCTGTAGCCATTGATATCCCACGTTCTACTAGTTTTTCAACACAGATTTCAAGCCCCTCTGTCGCTAGCGGATGATGAAAGCTGTAATGCCTTACCCTATTCATCATTGGAGTATATGAGATAAAATGTGAGTGCTCCTTCTGTTTACTTACATCGTAAGGATTTTCAATGTTTTCACCACCCTCAACAAATAGGTGTACAGCCATTTCAAACGCATCTTTAAACTTGGTATATCCCTTAAACCCGTGTCTCCAAGCTAAGTAATTAAACAAATCAAATATGCGCCCTGTTCCGTCAGCTGCATCCATACACCCCGCAAGGCAGTGAAACCCGTGTTTTTCAGGAGCCCAAGTCATTGATGGATTGCTATCATTATGCAGAAAACACTTAACTGTGCTTGGTCCAAAACCCATACCGTTATTCACCGATTTTTCTACCATTGCAGACGTTTTTTTGACTTCTTCATTTAGTGACTTGCTTTCAGCATCAATTACAGGAACGTAGTTATCAACTACATTTTTACTCTTTATCATTAACCTCTCAAAGTGTTTCTTCAAAGCTGCAATACGGTCTTTTTTACACATCTGCAGAAATGTTTCCTGTGGTATCTTTTCTTCCACTACTGAGATAGCCATTGCTATCTCCATCAGCCTGATTGGCCCCTCATTATTTACTGTCCCTAATATACTCATTCCCATACTCTCCCTCTATGTTTAATCTCAATAACTGCATCCATATCTATTTCAGTCCTCTTAGGTAACATTACTTGAACAGCTTTGAACTCTTGATGCAGTTTTGTATGTTTTTCTAATAACTCTAGTGCCTTTGTTACATCCTCACGAATTATGTGATTACGTCTACTGTTACTAGGTGCATTTTTCCAGCGCTTTAGTAGCGTTGGACACCTCTTAAGCAAATTTTCTACTTTAATATTTGATGTATGCATCTTATACTCAGATTGTCCTCGTCTTTCGACCAGCTTACATATCTCAATTATTATCTCAGCTCTACTATGACTTCGTTCCTTGAGTATTGAACTCTTTACTAGGCTTGTGTAAGATGGTTTATGTTTACCATCTACTTTTAAGGTCAAAGTGTTCATAGCATTGATTAAATCCTTTATATAAGGAGATTTAATTTTCACATGCCTCCCCTTGATATTCACGCTCGCAAACGAGCGTACAATATCTTGAAAAACACAATCCACACTTTCTAACCCCTTTAACTCAGCAGCTATGTCAATTGCATATTTACCGTGAGTGTGATGTCGGTAACGTTTGAAATCTGCCATCTTAAACTGGTATACTCCAGTCTCAGAACGTTCACAATGATAATAGATAAAGCTAAACAAACTAATCAGCATCATCGTATTGACCCCCAACTCATCATCTACTAATAGATGACATAAGCTGTAATGTCCATAGCCACCCGTACTTGTATTGAAGCAATCTAGTAATCCCGAGCAGCTTGGAATTACTAAATTGCATTTAATTTCCTTTACCACCCCTTACAACTCCCTCTATCCTTATATTTCTGGTGCGTGCTCAACCGAGACTGACATTGTAATATGTCCTGTTTCCAAATCAATAACCGCATCGTCAAACACTGTGATTGCATTCTCTCTCAACTCTCTCCATAGACCCAAAGGCATTGCTACCACTACCTCATATGTAGTCACTGTCTTTGTTTCCGATTTCTCTTCAATCTTTCTTGTTATCATTACTACACCCCTCTCTTTACTTTCTATTTCTGTTTTTGTCCTCATTTATGTTCAATTTCCTTATTTCCTGTAATCATTAGTCAAAAGTGTCCATTTCACTTTTGACTATTCAACTGTAACCATTGCGGTTACTTATTACAGCAATCGCAATTGCTTTAGCTGATACTTGATTAAAAAATCGGACCTTATTTCACGATACCGTCGTTTAAAGTCGCACTCATCCCATCTCTCACAATCACCAACCAGTATACGTGACCAGACTTCCGTATCATCAATCTCACACGTATGTGCTAACCATCGGACTGCATCATTGATACACATTGATTCATCAACCCTTACATCCATACTGCAGTGTTCTGTATAGCTCATTTTTCTCAACTCCATTCCGTATCAAATGTACCGTCTTCAATTTCTTCCATAATTCGTTCCAGTATCATCATTATGTAACCGGGTTCATCTTCCATTTCCACGTACATATCTTTGTGTATTCTGCCCCATAATAGAGATGTGCATATACCCTTTTTAACAGCATAATCCTTAACAGCTGCCTTAGCGTCTACCATCCCAGTAAAATACTCCAACCACCATTCGTAGAAACTCCACTCCATTTCATACTCTTCATTGTCCCAGTTGTAATGCAAATCCCCCATGTTACCAATCAGCTCCTGAGCACAGTCAACTCCGTAATCCGAATAGTAAGTTAGTTCCTTTACCTCTTGCGTTTCAATAATTCTAAATTCCATAATTAGTCATCCTCTCTTATTTCAAACATCTCAATTTCCATCCGATTAAAACGACACTTGTTTTTAACGTTTTCTGAGGTTATCATAAGATATAACAACATTTTCGTGCAAATTATCGATTTTTTGTCTATTTTCGCGCAAATCTAAAGCGCATATGGTAATATATGTAATATGTTTTAGTTGATTTAGGAGGTTGAATGAGTACAGATAAGAGAAATAAGAAGATTATTGACAAGCATTATGATGACTTTGAATTCAATTTACGAGTACAATCTACGTCAGATTTTGATGCCGATGACTTAGATTTTATGAACCTACCAATCAAGCAGAAGAAAGAAAGTCTGTTCAGTATACGCCTAAACGAACAACTTGCCTTATATAATGAAAGAAAACCAAAGTCTGAAAAGAAGATGACTAAGACTAGACTAGGCCGTGAGATTACACTGCGAATTAACCAAACTAGGAAAGAGGATAATAAAGAAATAAAAAAAACTGCCTATACTAGGCAGACTATTGATAAATATTTAAGTGGGGCCATCGTCCCCTCAGCTGAGGTACTGATTGCAATGCGCGAAATATTCAACGTGTCTATTGATTACCTCTTAGGGTACTCCGATTATGTGTCACCCGAGTATCAATCTTTAAATGAAGAATATGGTCTAGATAAGCTATCAGCGGATTACCTTTTTGCTTGCAATCAGAGAAAAAATGATACAACAATTGCACTCATTAACCTTTTAATTGATGATATGGTGCAAGTGCATTTAAAAAGACACAATCAAGGAGAACCCAATAAAAATGCATATGGTGTACTTAACTCGCTTGCTGAGTATCTAATTAGTGAACCTGAACAATATGTCACTATGAGGAATCTTGATTTTGTCGAATTATCTGATAGGGTAAAACATCTAGATGAATACTTGGAAAGATACCCCCACGAACAAGCTAAAGCAGAACTACGACAACTTGCTGATGATATTACATCATCATTTAAAAACTCTAAAGGCGTTAGAAAGATTCAAAACATAGGCAACACTGCAACTGATACCGCAAGACTAAAGAATATAGAAACAAAATTGTACCGTCTTAGAGAAGACCTATATCGGAGAAATGCAGATTAACAACGCAACTTTGTGTAGAAAGGTGACAATCTATTTGATATATGGTGTAGTAAGCTAACTCAAATATGTAGTATCATAACAAGCGCGATTGGCAAAAGTAGAAATGGTCTACATCTGCTCTTTTCAAGTGTTGTCTAATATATGTACTATAAATAATGTAAAAGGGTGCTGAGCACCCTTTTACCAAAATGAACCGTCTTGAAAAACAAGTTGTAACACCATATCACCAAAACTCGAGACTGTCCCAAATTTTGTGTAAATAATCTGCCACGAAAGCAGCGAATATGAACTTTTTAGGAACTCTCGATTACGAATGGATAATCGAGAGTTCGTTTATTATCTGATCCCAGTTTCGTTGACGCTGGGACCATTTCTTTGTTGCATTTTCAGTTGCTAAGTAAAGGGACTTCATCAGTGACATGTCTGTTGGATAGACTGGTTTTCCCTTAGTTACTTTGCGGTATTGTCTGTTCAGATTTTCAATTATATTAGTCGTATACATGATCTTTCTGATGTTCGCTGAGTATGCAAAAAACGGAGATATAACACCCCAGTTATCTTTCCAGGATTTTATGCAGCGCGGATAATGCGAACCCCACTTTTCTTCAAACTCAAGAAGCGTCTGATAACCTGATTCCTCATTTGGAGCTTGATAAACAGACTTAAGATCTTTCATCAGTTCTTTGATATGTTTGTAGCTGACATATCGCGTAGATGAGCGAATTTGATGAATGATGCAGCGCTGTACAATAGACTCTGGATATGTCGCTTTGATTGCTTGCTCAAAGCCTGAAAGTCCATCAACACTGAAGATTGTAACTCTCTGAACACCACGATTCTTTAAGTCTGTCAGAACCTTTAGCCAGAATTTACTCGTCTCATTTTCACCTATCCAGATACCTAAGACATCCTTCATACCATCTGTATTTATGCCAACAACAACGTATGCAGCTTTAGATACAATGCGGTTATTCTGTTTTACTTTGTAATGAATAGCATCCATGAAAACAAACGGATACTCTGTTTCAAGTGGTCTGTGTTGCCACTCTTCGATGTGAGGGATGATTTTATCAGTCATACGTGAGATTGACTGTGCTGAGAGTGGCATCCCGTAGAGGTCTTCTATATGTTCTGAGATATCTCTTTGAGACATTCCTTTGCCATACATAGAGATCACTTTGTCTTCAATCGCTGAAATATCACTGGAGTGTTTTGGTACAATTTGTGGATCAAACTCACCGTTACGATCTCTTGGAATCTCTAGTTCAACTTCGCCAAGATCAGTCTTTACACGCTTTGTTGATTTCCCGTTTCTGTAGTTCGTTTTCTCAACTTGGCGATCGTATGGCTCATAACCAAGCTCTTCATCCAGTTCTGCTTCTAGTAGTTTCTCAACGCCAGTCTTAAGCATTTCCTTCAGCACGCTCTGTAGGTCTGTCACATCGGTGATATCCTTGTCCTGCATAAGGGCTTCTGTCAGTTCTGATATCTTGTTGTTTTTCTTCTTTCGACTCATAAAAAAATCCTCCACTCTGTAGTCTAGTTTATAACACTAACTACTTTCGTGGAAGATTTCTTGTTTTTACACTAAATTTGTTTCAGTACCCAAAACTCCGAGTAATCCCTTCGAAAATTACATCCCAACCTCTCATTTTTACAAAATCCATTTTAAATACCCGCCACACCTGCGTCTCAATAGACCTAATTTTTCACCAAATACTAAAATCAATATAACCACTGCAAACACTACGACACACGGATACCTATTTATCATTTTTAGTGTCTAATTTCATTTTTACATCAATTATGTGTATGGTTAGTCGTTAACTTGTCTTAACTCGTATCTAGACAAGATTTTCAACTTAGAGACAATTAGAGCCAGATCGGCTTCGCCGATCTGGCTCTCTTTAATCAACATCATCAAGTAAATGATTGAGAATCCTAGTATACATCTATAATTCAATACTTAGTCTTTAGATTTGCTTTTCAGGGAATGTCCCAAAAGTGCCTACCACAAAATACCCATCATTCTCATACCAAGTATCTTTGTGTGTCATCAATGTTTTTTCATTATCAGAGAACCGATTATATCCAAAGAGTGTAAGTTCATCGTCTTGTTCAATTAACGTTTTCAAACCATCAAAATTTGACTCACCATCCCTAACAACTGATTGAATCAACTTCAAACAACAAGCATAACGTTTACGTTCTTCCTTCCATAATTCAGGATTCTCTCTACTTTTGTAATAATAGCTTTCATTATATTCATAGTTAATCTTATCAATTTGCCCCTGTGCATCTTTTATTGAGTCTCTAGAATTCTTTATGTCTTTCTGAAGCGAGCTCCCATAAGTTGAATCTTTTAGTTCAAAATAACACACATCATCTTCTCTGTACCAAATTATGTCACATCTACCATTTGAAACACCTTTATTCCCATTGTCTCTTTCCACAAATGCTTCCGAAATTACATACGAGTAACCCTCATCATTTTCCATAATGTACTCATCAATAGACGCTAATAGTAAACTGTTAAATCCAGCTTCAACAACAGTATACGGAATATTCATACCTGTACTCAAACAGTTATTCCATATTCTTTCCAATCTCTTATCTAAATGTATCTTAACAATGTCTTCAATTGCTTTTTTCATAGTAACTCCCAATATTATGTATTTAAACGCCCATTATAATTATTTTAAACCACTTAATATACTCGATACGTTATCATCAAGTGCTTTTATATAACTTTGATATTTAGGGTGATACGTCCAAAATACTTTCACTCCATTATTAGTGATTTCACTAATATCTACTAACGAATTGCATTTTGACGGTTTGCATTTACTTAAAACATCATTTTCTATACTCAGTGCTTGGGAAAGTGATTTATGATAGCTTGGACCTATCGCAAATACAACAACGTCAGGGTTAATAGCTTCAATCTCAAAATCGACAATCGTTTTATCAACACCATCCAGTTGTCCATTTAAATACAACTCTTGGGTCACATCCAAACTTCTCGTTTTGCCATCCACATACAAATGCGCTTTGTCTAAATTACCCCATATTACATTGACATCTCTTGATGCAATCGAGTTAATAAACCGCCAAAATGGTGAACTATTCTTCTGTGGATGGTGTTCATCACTCAGCTGAATATCAGTGTATTCTCTACACCATTCTTGTATACCTTGTATCGACCAATCATCTTCATATCTAAAGAAATTATTAGCTTCTTGTCCGTACACTAATACAGTTTTCTTTGAATTAGCATAAGATGATGGGACACCAATAAAGAATGGTTGAGAAAAATCTGAAAAACTTAACTTCCGAACAACATCCATCTTTTCATCTTGCCACTTTTTATATGCACTCTGTAAAACTCTCTCTACACTTATGTTATCCATATGCCCCCCTTATTTAAGTTGAAAATAGCTTCATTACAACATTCCACTATTTATTACCATTATATCAATTAAATAGACCAACCTACAATATCAATTAGTGCATTAAATGTGTAGAACGGTAATATTTTATAGAGTAATTAGTGTAATAAGGTGATAGAAAACGGTAGTAAGGTAACGGTCGAGATTGGCAGATGTATGCGTTGTGGGGATTTCCGTTTTCAAGTTTCTCGCTAATACAAGTTAATACATTGCTTAATGCAATGTATTATAATAATAAATTTACAGGGTCTAAGACCCTGTAAAAAGAACTACTTGAAAACAGTATTAAAAAAACCCCTATCAAAACCTAACACCCATTACAATCAGCAACTCTACTCTACCTCATCTGTATACTTTTCTTCTTGGGTCTGAAATCCTCAAGTGGATTAAACTCATCTACAACATTAACAAGCTCCGTCACATTATGGTGATAATAGTTGTCTAGTATTTTGTAATTACTGTGACCCGTGATACGTCTTAACAATATCGGTGACATCCCTTTCCTTACTGACAGTGTAATAAATGTATGTCGAAATAAGTGTAAACTATGCTTCTTCACACCACATTTTTTACAGTGTTTTATTACACAATATTGCAGCGTCACACGAGGTAAAGGTTCACCAAACACATTACAAAACAAAGTTTCTGTATCGGCTCCTCCACGTATCCCTAAATACTCAATAAGTATAGAATGTAAGGTGCTTGGGATTGGTATCATCCTAGCTTTACGATTTTTCGTGTGACACAATGAAACATACCCACCAGCTAAGTCTACATCCTTTATAAGAAGCTCTCTAAGTTCTTTGGCACGGATACCAGTCGCCAATAAAAAGTTCACTATAACCCAATTACGATACTCTGCAAAGGTCGGGTTTTCAGGTCGTTTAAGTAGCCTTTTCAACTCCTCGTGACTGTATATCTCCTTAATATGCTCTTGCTCAACAAGTCTCGTAAACTCAATGGTATCCTTGATATATCCTTTGTGCATACCATATTTAACAACAGGTGATATCTTAAACTGATATGAGTTCACTGTTTCAGCTTTGAGCCAACCTTTCAGATGCAGAACATATCCATTTAAAAGGTCTTGAGTAATATCACTACAAAGCAAGTCCTCACCAGCAAACTTCTTGAAATAAGTATACGCAAACTCATATCCCTTAATAGTAATCTCAGATATCCCTCTCAAACGACAATCAGTCATATACATCTTATGCAAATCATCATAAGGTATATCAGCTACCTTACAGTCTAACAGTCTTTTCCTACGCTTTGTCACTAGTGGTTTTCCTACTGGGTTTTCCAACATCATAGCCTCCTCAAAAAAAATAAAGTGATAGGTTCCGATTACCGCCAAAAGGCTAAAATCTACCTATCACTTTAGTGATTTTTATGATTTTTTAACAGCTACAACCGTTGCAAACACTGTAAATCTTTATTCCCACTCGATAGTTGAAGGCGGCTTAGAAGTCACATCATACAGAATTCTATTTACGCCGTTCACTTCATTGACAATACGGCTTGAAATCTTATCAAGTACTTCATAAGGCAGGCGTGCCCAGTCTGAAGTCATACCGTCAATGGATGTTACCGCACGAATACCGATCGCGTGCGAGTATGTTCTTTCATCGCCCATGACACCAACGGAGCGGACATTTGGTAGCACTGTGAAGTACTGCCATACGTCTCTTTCAAGACCTGCAAGACGGATTTCCTCACGCAGGATAGCATCCGATTCACGTACCAGGTGCAGCGCATCTTCAGTGATTTCACCTAGAATACGGATTGCAAGTCCTGGTCCTGGGAATGGTTGTCTCCAAACGATTTTTTCGTCCAGGCCAACTTCCAGACCAACCTTACGCACTTCATCCTTGAAGAGATCACGTAGTGGTTCAATCAGGCTGAACTGCATGTCTTCAGGAAGACCACCAACGTTGTGGTGACTCTTGATAACTTCTGCCGTGTCTGTACCAGACTCGATAACGTCAGGATAAACTGTACCTTGAACAAGGTAATCAATATCTTGAAGCTTGTTTGCTTCTGCTTCAAATACACGGATGAACTCTTCACCGATGATCTTACGCTTTGTTTCTGGATCAGAAACACCAGCAAGACGATTCATGAAACGCTCTTTTGCATCAACACGAATGAAGTTCATGTGGAATTCGTTCTTGAAAACAGCTTCTACTTCGTCGCCTTCGTTCTTTCTCAGAAGACCGTGGTCAACGAAGATACATGTCAGCTGATCACCTACTGCTTCGTGAACCATTACAGCCGCAACAGATGAGTCTACACCACCGCTAAGTGCGCATAGAACCTTCTTGCTGCCAACCTTCTCACGAATTCGCTCGATTTCACGCTTGGCAAAATCGCCCATGTCCCAGTCGCCTGCACAGCCACAAACCTCGTAAAGGAAGTTCGTAATCATTTGACGACCGAATGGCGTATGCTCTACCTCTGCATGGAACTGAACGCCATACAGGTTCTTGCCTTTATTCTCGATTGCCGCAACCGGACAGTTGTCCGTATCCGCAATGATATCAAATCCCTTTGGAGCTTCTGCAACGTAGTCATTATGGCTCATCCAGCACTGTGAAGACTCAATGCCTTTGAACAGCGTATCGTCACTGATGACGTTCAGCTGGATTTTTCCGTACTCTCTGTCCTTGGCACGGTCAACCTTACCGCCAAGCACATGGCTCATCAGCTGCATGCCGTAGCAGATGCCCAGTACAGGCACACCCAGTTCAAAGATCTCTTTATCCAGTGTTGGTGCACCTTCAGCGTAAACTGAATTCGGACCACCTGTAAAAATGATGCCCTTTGGCATAAGTTCTTTAGCCTTTTCAAGTGCATTCTTCCAGGATACAACTTCACTGTATACGCCCGCTTCACGTACACGACGTGCAATTAGCTGATTATACTGACCACCAAAATCAACAATCAGAACCGTTTCTCTTCCTTGCATCTTAGCCTCCAATTATTTCAAACAACTTAGAATCAACGTTAGACACCCATTATATATATAATAATATTTAATTACCTAAAACTAAAGGATTTCCACAAATTACATAAAATACACAGCATGGCCCTTCGGGCAGTCAGGAAGACACTCGACTCCCTCCGGTCGCTGAGTAAATCACAGCAGCCAAATCAAAGATTTGGGCTGTGAAATTAAAGAAAGGCTAAATAAATTTTGGACGAGTCTTGGACGAGACATTTATTTAGCCATTCTTATTTAATTAATCGTGTCATCAAGTCCCAGACTGTTCAAACGGGGAGATTGAACAGGGCACTCCCGGCCTCGATGGCGCGATCGTTAACGTATTTCAGAACTGTCTATCTCTGAACCGAATAGTTCGGTGGCTCTTTTGTAATTTGAACATCATGCGGATGCGATTCCTGAAGACCCGCACCTGTGATTCTTACAAATCTGCCGTCTGCTTTCAGCGCTTCGATGTCAGGTGTGCCACAGTAGCCCATACCAGATTTCAGACCGCCAATAAGCTGATAGATCATATCTTTAATTTTTCCTCTGTATGGAACACGACCCTCAACGCCTTCCGGTACAAATTTCTTTGTATCGTTCTGGAAGTATCTGTCGCCGCTGCCTGCAGACATAGCGCCTTCAGAACCCATACCACGGTATACTTTGAAGCTTCTTCCCTGGTACATAACCAGTTCGCCAGGACTTTCCTCAGTTCCAGCAAAGAGAGAACCCAGCATTACTGTGTCAGCACCTGCTGCGATTGCCTTTGGCAGGTCGCCAGAGTACTTGATACCGCCGTCAGCAATTACAGGCACGCCGTATTTCTTGCCTACCTCTGCACAGTCCATTACCGCCGTAAGCTGTGGAACACCTACGCCCGCAACAACACGTGTCGTACAAATCGAACCAGGGCCAATACCAACCTTAACACAGTCAGCACCCGCTTTAATCAGATCTTCAGTAGCTGCTGCCGTTGCAACATTACCTGCAATCAGTTGAAGGTCAGGATAGCTTTCCTTGATTGTCTTAACTGCGTTGATGATATTTTGGCTGTGGCCGTGTGCCGAATCAAGCGCGATAACGTCGACACCTGCTTCTGCAAGTGCACTTACACGGTCCATCATGTCTGAACCGATTCCAACAGCAGCACCTGCAAGCAGTCTGCCTTGTGAATCAGTTGCACGATTTGGATAAATGACAACTTTTTCAATATCCTTTATTGTAATAAGACCCTTCAGCTTGTTGTTCTCATCAACAAGTGGAAGCTTCTCAATTTTTCTTGACTTAAGAACCTTTTCAGCTTCTGTAAGTGAAATGCCCTCATGACCTGTAACCAGATCATCGCTTGTCATGACTTCGTGGATGAACTTCTCCGGGTCACCCTCGAAACGAATGTCACGGTTTGTGATGATGCCTACAAGAGTATCATCGGAATTCACAATCGGAACACCTGATATTCTGTAGCGCTGCATGATTTCCAGTGCATCTGCCACCTTGTTGTCCGGCTGAAGATAAAAAGGATTCACAATAACCCCATGCTCACATCGTTTTACACGGTCAACTTCAAGCGCCTGCTTCTCTATGGACATATTCTTATGGATGATACCGATTCCACCTTCTCTTGCCATTGCAATTGCAAGCTGCGATTCAGTTACCGTATCCATGCCTGCACTGATGATTGGAATATTCAGGCTGATAGTTTTTGTCAGCTTCGTCTTCAGTGAAACTTCATTAGGAAGTACCTCTGATTTTTGTGGTACCAGTAGAACGTCGTCGTACGTTAGTCCTTCTTTAATGATTTTGCCTTCCATATCGATCTCCTCCTCAAAATGCAATAGACGCGTATTCAATCTCACTCATAATGAATTCTGGCCTCTCAATTCCAAAATCCAATCGATACGTCTGACGTCAGATCCGTTCCGCTTCTTTGATACTGTCAGTGCACAGACACGTATCCGGAACATTCAAAAAATCAAAAAAGCCCGCACTCCATTTCCTCGTTTTACAATCATACACATGTTTATAAAACGTCCATAGGGGAAATGAAGTATGCCGACTTAACCAACGTTAAAAACGCATACTCAAACTCCCACCCATAGACAAGATGATTATTGGCCATCTAGTAGAAACTCCCAGACCATATTACCGGGATTATACGAGTGATTCTTCAGCTAAAATTTTGGTTTTAAACACAATAACAAATCTTATTTCACCTGTCAACCTGAATTGTTCGTTTTTTTGACCTGTTACAAATAATTCAATCCATCCTTATGAGATAGCAAGGGTTTCATCCACATCCCCCTAATTCATATTTCATTGATGCCATATTCGGGCTTCTATGACCCTGCCCTAGCATACCCATATAATGCCACTTGAAATTTGAATATTCTACTATTTCCACTCAGTAAAGCTTTTAATGTTCGGTAAAATTATTCAGGTCTATCACGGTGCAATACAGTGGCTGATTGCTTCTGACCATGATAAAATAGACAGGATAAGGAGGCAATATGACACCCACTATTCATTCACTGAACTTATTCACACTCGAATTCGCCCTTATGACATTTTTTCTCTTTAGCGCTACTACCTTATATTTTATTGGAGCCAGCATCAAACTGCAGGCCTTCAATAAAATATCGGCCGGACTATCCATCTGTGCACTTGGCACCCTGTTTTCCATGATGGGTAGGGCTTACATCCCGCTTAGCGTGGTTTTCATTGCAGTTCTTGCCGGACAGGCTCTGATTGTCTATGGCATTTCAAAATTCACAAATATGCCTGTAAAGGCTGAGTCCATCCATGTGAAACGCAATAGACTTATGGTTGCGCTCATATGCCTGCACGGGTTTATAGCCGTCATACTGGCACTCATGGCTTTTAGAGCCTACTCTGAGTTTGGAAGTCTCAGTACACTGAGTGCGGACCCCTATACGAGACCCTTGCTTGCATATATTCTCGTCTTTGAAAGCTTGCGCTGTATTTTGCTGATTCTAATAGGACTGGACGGCTACAAGAACAGTTGCACAGCAAAATTTCAACAGCTCCAGCAGCTGACATATACAGATTCGCTTACAGGCGTCCACAACAAGCGCTACGCTTCTAAAATCCTGCAAGCCGAGAAGGAACGTATCAAACGCTACAGCTCCAAATGTGCTGTAGCAATCATTGACCTTGACCATTTCAAGAATGTCAACGATACATATGGGCACAACTACGGTGATCATGTGCTTACGACCTTTACCGAAATTTGCAGAAAACAGCTGAGAAGCTTTGATACCCTTGCGCGTTATGGCGGCGAAGAATTCATTTTGATCCTTCCTGAAACAGACCTCTATCAGGGCATGCTCATTGCAGACCGCATTCGAAAGAGTGTCCAGTCCCATATATGGGACAAGGAAAATTTCAGCCAGACCATCTGCGTCGGTGTCATCGAAGTGAACCGGGAAAACTGTATTGAAGACACACACAGCATCATAGAACGGGCAGACACCGCCCTATATGTCGCAAAGAAGAACGGCAGAAACCATGTGGAGGCTGCTGTCTCCAAATAGAAGCTGCAGTCCCAAGTAAATGCTCATATCTCTTAACTCTTATATCTTAAATAGAAATGACCTATCTATATAAAAATCAGATAGGTCATCTCAGACTGTAGAAAAACTCCGAGATACTGCGTTGTTGGATAAAATCCGATCTGATCACGTTCGCTAAGTACGCTCACAGAGCGAATTTTATCCGCGCCTGGTTTTTCGAAGTTTTATACAGTCTGTTGTCTTGCCATACATTCAGTTCACCAGTTTTGAAATATCATCCTTAATTCCATTTGAGCTGTGTGCAATGTGCTCAATATCTTCAATCATCCGTGACACACCGGCACTGACTTCTTCCGTTGTCGCGGAATACTGCTCAGCGACACTGGCCACACTGTCGAACCGGTCATGGGTATCTATTTTCAGGTTGTTGAGAATATGTGCATCTGCACTGGCCTCTATGAGCTTTTCAGCGGTTGATTTCAGGTAGTCAATGGTCTTGGCGATATTGCTGGTCGTTTCATCCACCGTATCCATGGTTTGCGTGGACTGAACCTTGATTTTCTCAAGGGTTGTCTGGGCATTGTTGATTTGAACATCGATATTGGTAATGATGGTATTGATGCTTTGCGCACTTTCTGAGGATTCCTCAGCCAGCTTTCGGATTTCTTCAGCTACGACAGCAAAGCCCTTGCCAGCCTCACCAGCCCGTGCCGATTCTATAGATGCGTTGAGGGCAAGCAGATTTGTCTGCCCTGCTATGGAGTCGATGTTTTGGATTGCAGCGATAATCTGTTTGAAATCGGTGAGCATGTTATCGATGATGCCTATGATTTCACTATTGAGCTGGTCTGATGTTTCAATGGTATCCTGGAGGTTCTCCAGAGTCTTGGTGCTTTCTCGATTGAGTTCTTCACTTGCTGCAGCACCCTCTGACAAATAATTAAGGGTCTGTGCGATATTGTCGATCTTGTCTCCAAGGTCATTGAGCGTGCTCATGGAAGCGTTCAGGTTGGAAGTCTGATCAACCGCACCCTGTGCAATTTCGTCAATGGCTTTCCCAATTTGCTCCGACACACTTACCAGTGAGCTTGTCGCATCGGACAAATCGATGAACTTCACTTCAGAATGCTGAATGCTGTCCTTCAAGAGTTCCGCGTTTGCACGCGCTTCTTCAGTCAGCTGTTCTGACTGGTTCAGGGACGCGTCGAGTTCATCGAAAATATCAATGATGGATCTTCTGATAAATGAGGCAATCACAATAATGATCACCATTGCTACCGTTATAGTAATACGCACATTGATTGGAAGCATTCCAAGTTCCACCCTGCCGCCAAGCGTCAGAATTGAGGTTGGCGTGCGCCACATGGTGATGTAGAAGATCACCAGTGAAAAGAGGATATAGGCAACATAAGCCTTGTTGGAGTGCAGTAAAACAATAGGAATAAAGACCGTCATAAAAAGTGCAATAAGCAGCGGATTCGTTCCATATACAGGTGTGTAAACGAATGACACGCCTAGTAGGAAGAGGAACGATAGAAAATTAATTTTAAAGTCAATGTTGGATTTAAGCCGAGAAGTGTACAGGACAATGGCGATGGTGATTACGGCAAAAATCATCGCGAATGTCGATGAAGGATGCCACTCTCGTAAATTTACGGGCTTTAGAAAATGGCTGATCGGTACATAGATGAACATGAAGCTGAAAATAAACAGCGTTGCCTTTCGGAATGACTTAAAGACATTTTCCTTTATTTTGAGCATTGACGTTGACATGAAACCCCTCCTTTTGGATTATTTATACTCAATAAGTCCATTTCAAAACATGTTTAATTTGTAATACGTACTTTTATAAATCTTAAGGTTCATCTCAGCAAAACAGAGACACCATAATGCGTACATAAAAAATAAAAGCCTGTCAATCTCAACGCGGAATCGGTTGAACTGACAGGCTTCATATTTTTTGTTATATCAACGCTATGCTTTATAGACTGCATCCATTTGTCAGGCGTACATCAATGGCAAATTTGCACTGTGCCGCCAGCACCCTGTACATTTCTGATATAAGTGCCTGAACATCCTCAAGGGGTCCCGAGACCACTGTTGACATGGGACCTACCTGAAAATAGAGACCAGACGCTTCTATGACTCGGATTGCCGCTTCGATATCGGCAATGTAATCAGAGCTCTGCATGGGCGTCACTTTAATTTCAGCACTTACGCCTTGACCCATTTCAGACATATGAATCCACCCCTGTTCTTGCCCTCATAGATTGATTCATCCAGCACCTCCGCCCCCGGCGGTGTGAACAGGCACTCATCCTTAGCTGTTAGCATATCCGGATAAATGTCTTCAAAATCTGAAAATGTCTTCAGAAAGGCATGACTGAATACAGATTCTTTGAAAGCCTCAGACGTATAGAGTTCTCCCCAAGGTGAATCCAGGTGAATGGCACCAATAATAACAGTACCGCCTGGCTTTACAACACGCATGAGCTCAGCAATCGCCTTATCAGGATACTCAATGAACTCAAAGGCCGCCATGGAAATGACATTGTCGAAGGTGTTGTCTTCGAATTTCAAGTCGTAGACATCCATTTCATAAAAGGATACTTCAGGAACTTTATTTCTGGCAATATCCAGCATATTGGTTGATATGTCAATGCCCGTGACCTGATGGCCCTTATCCGTCAGCTTCCGTGAAAAATTTCCTGTTCCACAGCCCACATCAAGAAAATGGGACGCCTTCAAGGCATCAATCCATTTGAAGGCGCAGGCAGTCTCAACGTCATCGACATGCTTGCCAAGGGCTGTATCGTACCAGCTATCGTATTCCTTTGCCGCTGCATCAAATACTATCATAAAAATTTCTCCAGTAGGTATTCCTTAAGTGATGTAAACCTTTCGTCCTGAATCATGTGCCTGTTTCTTGGCCTTGGAAGGTCAACTTCAATCTCTTCCTTTATTTCAGAGGGCCTGTCCGTCATGATATAGACACGGTCTGACAAGTATATGGCCTCTTCGATATCGTGGGTAATGAAAAGGATGGTCGCTTTCAGCTCCCGCTGAACCTCCAAAAGCCAGTCCTGCATTTTCGCCTTGGTTATGGCGTCAAGACCGCCGAAAGGTTCATCCAGTAGCAACAGGCTCTTGCCGTCCACATAGGTGCGCATAAGCGCCGCACGCTGACGCATGCCGCCCGAAAGCTGGAAGGGGTACTTGAACATGAACTCATCAAGACCGAATATCTCAAAAAGGTCCTTGACTTCATTTCTAGCAGCCTTCTTTCCCATTCCCTTAAGACGAAGGGACAAGGACACATTGTCGATGATTTTCGCCCATGGCAGGAGCAGATCCTTCTGATACATATAGCTGGATCTTCCCAGGCGCTTGCCTTCACTATTTCCTTCAATGATGATTTCACCCCTGTCCGGTTCGACAAGACCCGAAATCATATTGAGCAGCGTGCTCTTCCCACAGCCCGACGGGCCGACGATAGAGACGAACTCGCCGTCTCCAACATGCAGTGACACATCGTGTACGGCATAGGTATCATCAAACCGCTTATTGATTTTTATGAGTTCCAGTTTTCTATTCTGGAATGAATTCGTTTGTAAATGCTTCACTAGCATTCAGCTCACTCTCTAGCAGACCTTGTTCATACATCCAGCTTGAATAGTTGCTCCATTTTTCTTCAGTCATTTCGCCCCATCTGTCAGCACCCTTTGCGTACTCGTCAGCAAGGTATTTTTGTGATGCCACAGCAATATCTCTGTCAATTTCCGGCGCTTCAGTCAAGAGTGCTTCAACCGCTTCTTCCGGGCTGCTGATTGCAAACTCGTAGCCTTTTGAAGTTGCTTGCATGAATGCCTTTACCAGCTCTGGGTCTTCGGCAATCAGGTTCTCATTTGCGATGATGACTGGTGTGTAGAAATCAAGATTTTCTTCGAAATCCTGAAGCTTGATGAAGTTGATCGGCGCGTCCTTAAGCTCAGCAGCAACGCCATCCCATCCGTAGTAAATCCATGTGAAGTCTGCATGGTCCTTTGTAGCCGCAAAGAAATCAAGTGCGCCAAGGTCTACCATTTCAAGCTTTTCAAAATCCGCACCTTCATTGTCCATAAGACCTTTTAGAACAGCAACTTCAGCAGGTGAGCCCCAGCCGCCGTATCTTTTGCCTTCAAAATCCTTTGGCGTTTCAATGCCTTTTTCAACAGGGGATGCAAATCCAGAAGTGTTGTTTTGAATAATTGCCGCAATCGCCTTAATTGGAAGTGGTTCAGTAGCGGTTCTTGCATATGTAACTTCTTCCTGGTATGAAATACCGAATTCACCTTGACCCGCAGCGATCAATGATGCCGTACCGCCTTCAGTAGGCTGGATGATTTCTACATCAAGACCCGCTTCTTCGTAGAATCCATTTGCCTTTGCAGCGTAGAGTCCTGTGTGGTTTGTGTTTGGAACCCAGTCCAGAACCACTGTAACCTTTGTCAGTTCCTTAGCAGGTTCAGCAGCTTCCTCACCTGCAGTTTCTGTTGCTTGTTCCTCTGTTGCTTCATTTGCAGCAGCTGGTTCCTCAGTAGCCTTTGGCTGACAGCCCATCATTGAAAATGCTGTCATAAATACCAGCAGCAGTGCCATTATCTTTTTCATTTTTTATCCTCCTTGGTCCAGGGCATGAGCACGCCCTGCAGTGCAACAATAAACTTAAATAATATGATGCTTAAGAAAACAATTATCAAAATAGCCGCAAACATCTTATCAAAGGCAAATGAGTTCTTAACGCGCATCATGTACACGCCAAGCCCCTTTGAGCCGCCAAGCCATTCACCGATAATCGCACCCATCACTGCATATGTCGCCGAAATACGTATTCCTGAAAACATGGCCGCAAGGGCATAAGGGATTTTAATATGGATAAATCTCTTAATGGGACCTGCACCCATGGATCTTGTCAGGTTTATCAAATCGCGGTCAACACCCTCAAGTCCGTCTGTCAGACTGATTACAATTGGAAATATGCAAACGAGTATGACAATGACTACCTTGGGCATCATGCCAAAACCGAACCACATGGCAAACAGAGGTGCCAGTACGATAATTGGAATGGTCTGACTGATTACGAGTATGGGATAAAAGCCTTTTTTGAAGAATGGAATCATATCCATTACAAGCGCCAGAATAATTGCCAGTGCAATTGCAGCCGTAAATCCGACTGCTGCTTCCTGAAGGGTAACGAGGGTATGCATCCACAAATTTGACCGGTCGGCGAACAGCTGCATGACCACCTTTGACGGCGGTGGCAATATGTAGGCCTCGACCACGCCAAAACGCGTTACCGACTCCCAAAGCAGGAGAAGCGCTCCAAGAAATACAGCAACAGGCAGTCTATCTGTATTTATAAACTTTTTCATCAATAGTCACTCCAGTAGGTTTGTAATCGATTTTTACCATGGAAACGACTCTTTCAGCACCTGCTTCAACACAGATGTCCTGAGCTTTCTTAACAATATCCAGCAGGGCATCGAGTTCACCCTCCATTGTTGTTTCCATTGGTCCTACCTCATATTTTACACCTGTTGAAGCAATATACTCGATTACTTTATCTACAACCGGATATATTTCCTTTTCAGGCACTGAAGGTATGATTTGCAAGCTTACATTCGACTTCATACTGCCTCCTTCCCGACTCTGCTTGTGCAGAAATCACTCCATAGAAATATCAACTTCCACCAAAAAACATAAAACCCCACGCAAAATGCATGGGGTCTTTGATTGAATGGATTTGAGTTTTAAGCCAAACACTTTCCTACGCCAGCATGATCCGGATCAGGTTCAAAGGGTCGTGACATGGTCACTCTCAGCAGATGCTCCCCTAGTGCATTTATTCAGTTTCCTTCATAAAAAGGTGCAGACTGACCGTCTGCACCTAAGAGTTTAACACGATTGATATTCTTTGTAAAGCTGATGAAAACAGCTTACATCATGCCTGGCATACCGCCGCCCATTGGCATTGGAGGTACGTCTTCAGTTTCGTCTACAACAGCAGCTTCCGTTGTCAGGAACATTGCCGAAATAGATGCCGCATTTTGCAGCGCACTTCTCTCAACCTTAGTCGGGTCAACAATACCTTCTTCAATCATATTGATATATACACCGCTCAGGGCGTTGAAGCCAACACCTGCTGGTGCGTTTTTAATCTTATCGACAACGATTGAGCCCTCAACACCTGCATTGGCAGCAATTTGACGAACTGGCGCCTCAAGTGCGCGCGCAATGATCTTCGCGCCTGTCTTTACGTCGCCTTCCAGTGTTTCAATCAGCTTCTCAACTTCAGGAATGGCTGTAATCAGTGATGTACCACCGCCAGGAACAATACCTTCTTCAACTGCGGCACGTGTTGCGTTAAGCGCATCTTCTATACGAAGCTTCTTTTCTTTCATTTCAACTTCAGTAGCAGCACCAACCTGGATGACAGCTACGCCGCCAGCAAGCTTTGCAAGTCTCTCTTGAAGCTTATCTTTGTCAAACTCAGATGTCGTTGCTTCAATTTGAGATTTGATTTCCTTAACACGTGCTTCAATAGCTTGCGCATCGCCCATGCCATCGATAATTGTCGTGTTGTCCTTATCAATCTTAACAGATTTTGCACGGCCAAGCATATCTACCGTAGCCGTTTTCAGATCATATCCAAGCTCTTCTGTAATAACAGTTCCGCCTGTTACGATTGCGATATCCTGAAGCATTGCCTTTCTTCTGTCGCCAAAGCCTGGTGCTTTTACAGCAACACAATCAAAGACGCCTCTTAGCTTGTTCATAACAAGTGTTGCCAGTGCTTCACCTTCAATGTCTTCAGCAATGATCAGCATTTTCTTGCCTTGCTGAACGATTTGCTCAAGAACAGGCAGGATTTCCTGAATGTTTGAGATTTTCTTATCTGTAATCAGAATGTATGGGTCATGCTGAACCGCTTCCATTTTTTCTGTATCTGTAACCATGTAAGGTGAAACATAACCGCGGTCAAACTGCATGCCTTCAACCACTTCAAGCTCAGTAGCCATAGTACGGGACTCTTCAACTGTAATGACACCGTCTTTGCCCACACGCTCCATCGCGTCAGCAATGAGGTTTCCGATGACTTCATCCGCTGCTGAAATTGATGCAACGTCAGCAATGGCTTCACGTGTGTCAACCGTCTTTGAAACTTCTTTAATATGGTTTACTGCAACCTCTACAGCCTTTTCAATACCGTGCTTGAGAATCATTGGATTCGCACCGGCAGCAACGTTCTTAAGACCTTCGCGTACAATTGCCTGCGCAAGTACTGTTGCTGTAGTCGTACCGTCACCTGCAACGTCATTCGTCTTTGTTGCAACTTCCTTGACAAGCTGTGCACCCATATTTTCAATTGGGTCTTCCAGCTCGATTTCTCTTGCGATTGTCACACCGTCATTTGTAATCAGCGGCGCACCAAACTTCTTGTCGAGTATAACATTTCTGCCCTTTGGACCAAGAGTCACCTTTACTGTATCTGCAAGCTGGTTTACACCTGCTTCAAGCCCTTTTCTAGCCTCTTCTCCGAATTTAATCAGTTTTGCCATGCTAGGAACCTCCTTTTTCCAATTACGTATTTAAAGTATTCTTAAGTAAACGTTTATATTCATGTAAGTATGTTTTTACATATGGCACACGCACGGTCTGCCGTATGTCCTTTGCTCGAAGCCTATTTATTCAATTACTGCCAGAAGCTTTGAGTCTTCTATAATAATGAGTTCTTCACCGTCGTATTTCACGTCAGTTCCTGAAAACTTCGGATAAATCACCCGGTCGCCCACCTTAACCTGTATTTCCTCTTCTGGTCCTACAGCAACAACTTCAGCCACCTGTGGCTGCTCCTGAGCTTGACCAGGAAGAATAATACCGCTTGCTGTCTTATCTTCGGCTTCAACCTTCTTGATAACTACTCGATTTCCCAATGGTCTGATTGCCATCTTAAATTCCTCCTCATTTTCATTCAGTCTTTCATTGTCACTGGCATAATGGCCATTTCATATTGTAATAATTGCAGTCCAAGTCACCCGGACCGCTCTGTATTAATGATAATACAGTTGCATTGTAAATTCAAGCATTTTTAGCACTCATCAAAACCGAGTGCTAATAAACTAAAAACAATGCTCAAACCTGCATATTTCAACAGGTCTGAGCATTTTCCATTTACTTCTATTGCATCTGTTAATAATTTTTTTACAATTATTCATGACGGATATGGTCAAATCCCATATCGAGTATTCCGTCAATATGCTCATCATCAAGGGAATAGTACATGATTTTTCCATCACGTCTTGCCCGAACCAGTCTGGCCTGCTTCAGGACACGAAGCTGATGGGAAATTGCCGACTGGGTCATGTCCAGGGATACGGCGAGGTCACAAACGCACATCTCATTGCCTCTCAGGACCGTAATGATTTTGATACGCGTCAAATCTCCCAGCACCTTGAACAGATTGGCAAGTTCGTTTAGCTCATTCTCGTTTTCTAGTCTTGAACGCACTGCATCTACAACTTCCTGATGGATAACATTGCAGTCGCACCTATACGTTCTCAAGTCATCAGACATTGGTAAACCTCCGTCATTTCTATCTTCAAATTCTATGAATTAATTGTCAAATACTGCAGTCGTCCACTTGGCAGCCTCAATATAGGCATCGGGAAAAACATTGAGTCCCACATCATATGCCTTTGCTTTCAGAAACAGGTAATCCCAGTTTCCCTTTTCGTAAGCGGTCACAATACGGAAGAGGTCTGAAAATGCATTTTTTTCTCCAAGTATGCCCGCTTTCACATCATCCTCTAGGGGAAGCACAGTCAGTGCGTTCTCCATGCTCTGACCCATAAGGGTATCGATCATGGAAAACATGCCCATGAGAAAGACCTCCGTCCTTCTGGACTCAAGATCAAATTGATTGGACAGGATTTCACCCATTCTGCCACGCAAAAGGGAAACGCGTATGATTTCATCGGGCTTTCCTTCAGCAAGTTCCCTGAGCATGACAATGGAAATCCATTTGCGTATTTCCTTGAAGCCCAGCATGACAAGGGCATGCTTGATGGAGGTCACCCTGCTGTTTGTATAAAACGCCGCACTGTTAATCAGTCGCAGGAGCTTATAAGACAAGGAGACATCGGCCTCAATGACGCTGGCAATACGCTCGTACTCGGGCACGTCCGAATCGAGCTCCTCCAGAATTTTTATATAGTTCAAACTGGCTGGCTTGATGTCGGTATGCTTCATGATAACGGGCTTTGAAAAGAAATAGCCCTGAAAATAGGCATAACCATATGCCATGGCTTCTTCGAACTGTTCCAGTGTCTCAATTTTCTCAGCAAGGAAACGGATGTTTCGGTTTCCATACTTTTGAATGATCATTTTTCTTTCCTGCGGTGTTGTGAGTAAAAAGTCGACCTTGATAATGTCTGCCAGGTCCAAAATCGATTCATAGGGATAGTCCAGCACAAAGTCGTCCAGCGCAATGGTGTAGCCCTTTTCTTTCAGGCGCTTGCACGACGCGATAAACTCCGGGTCGGGAACGATGTCCTCCAGTATCTCTATGACCAGATTTTCATTTGAAAAAACGGTTGGAATCTCATCAATAATGAGCTGCTTGGTAAAATTGATGAAAGCAAGACGATTTTGAGTCAGTGTTTCAAGACCTGCCAGCATCAGGGCATTACCGACAACACTCGATGTTGCCTGATCCCCATCTATTACACCAGAAACATTTCTTTCACCGGTTCTGTAGAGAAGCTCATAGGCGTAAACGTTCTTTTTCTTATCAAAAATGGGTTGACGTGCAATGAAAACTTCCATGTAGCCACCTCCGAACAACGTGTCGATAATTAGCTCTTTACATATTTACCGACAGAATGATTGGGAATTTCATATTGTACACCTTCAATTACTATGTTTTTTTCTTGCATCAGGTCTATTTCGATCATTTCTACGGTTGTAGCCAGCTGCTTGATTATTTTTATGACTGGTCGCAGTGGGAAGTTCTCATAAAGATGCTCTACAATCCCAATTTCGCCGTTGGACAGCTTAACAAGCGTGCCCTTCGGATAAGGGGTGATGAGCTTGATAAAGCTTTTTACCAGTGGCCCGTCTAGCTGCCTATTAGCATGGCCAAGCAGAAACTCGATGGCCTCACTCGGTGGAAGTGCCGGTCTGTATGGCCTGTCTGATGTGAGGGCGTCGTATACATCTGCGATTGCAACAATCTTACTCAGCTGATGTATGTTGTCCTCAGTCAGTCCGTGAGGATATCCAGAACCGTCCAGCCACTCGTGGTGCTGAAGAACAATCATGCGCACGTGACTGTTGATATCGACATCATCCTTGAGGTGCTGATAGCCCATATAGGAGTGCTTTTCAATCTCTGCACGTTCCTCAGCTGTAAGCTCACCTGTCTTATTCAAAATCTCATCGGAGATGAAATTGTATCCGATATCATGGAAGAGGGCACCGACAGCAAGGTTCTCAAGATCATCCTCTGAAAGCCCTTGGTCCATACCCAGCAGCACGGAGAGCACCGCTACATTCACTGTATGCTGGTACAGATAATCTTCCATCTGTTTAATGTCCTGAATATTGATGGTCAGGTTCTTTCTGTTGAGCAAGACGTCAATAATGCCAGACGCAGTCTGCTTGAGTCCACCCAAATACTCGTACCGCATTTCAGACAGCTTCCACTGCCCCATTTTTCCAGCATCGTATGCCTTGACGTAATCATCAAAGGCGTCATAGCTATCCTTAACGTTCTTAATCGATTCCACACGGGTTTTCGTATCGATCAGATCGTCTATGGTATCCGTACTGAATGCATCATTTATATATAAAGACTTGAATCCGAGCTGGGTCGCACGGTCCATCTTTGCATTATCAAGTTCTATGCCCGCTCGCAGGAGTACTCTACCGTCTGCGCTGTATAGCGTTTTTGCCAGTTTTGTCCCCTCGGGAATCAAATTGATTGGAACAATCCTCATATTTCTCGTCTCCCTATTTTAAATAGCACAATAAGAATATCTTAACCTTTTCCTTCTCTAATATAGTAAAACAGATATTGCTGTACATATCCAGCATAGTTTTTAAATTCACTATCGGCAAATTCAAGGATTTCCTTCTGTGATACGTTCTCACTCAAAAAATACTTAGATACCACTTTTTTTACCCAAGTATCTACAGGAAATGCGTGCATTTGATTAAATCCAAATAACAATATGCAATCGGCAACCTTCTTTCCAACGCCCATAAGACGCAGGAGTTCCTTCTCTGCCTCTTTTGGGGGCATTGTCAGAACCGATTCAATTTCTACATCACCTCGTGCAATCATTTGGGCACTGGCCTTGATGTACTTGTCTCTGTAGCCCACGCCACATTCGCGAAGTGCCTCAACAGAAGCTTCTGCAAGTACCTCTGGCTTTGGAAAAGCATAGCACAGCTGACCGTCAGGACCTTCAAAGGACTCTCCGTATCGCTCCGAGATTTTCTCAATGGCGTTTTGTATTCTTGGAATGTTGTTGTTTGCCGAAATGATAAAGGAAATGATTATTTCCCACGGGTCCTGTTTCAAGATGCGAATGCCATATCCATACTCCGCAGCATCTTTCAGAACCTCGTATTTTACAGATATTATATCCTTAATATATGAATAATCTGTTTCCAGATCAAAATAATGCTTCCATATGCGTTCAAATTCCACTTGTGTACATGGGGACAGCGTTACCGTGTCCTCACTTTGTTCAACACGCAGAAACTTTCCAAAGGCAATGCCTTCATAGACCATATCGTCAACTTTTCTAAATCGAAAGGCCTGTCCGCAATCAAAAATCTGACCTACATTGAAGTCCTTGACGTCAGTTAATACAAGACTTTTATCCTGTTCTCGAACCTTCATGTGTCTCACCTCTACAATCTACACCTCTATTGTATCATTTATCTGGTTTTTTGGCTTGGGGAAATGCGCGGGGATGGGCACAACAGGCCTCTAGCTTTTTCGACTAGTTTCTTGGTTTTATTAGAAATGCCAGAGCAACCTGCGGCTGCTCATGTCGCGTAACGCGCCATATATTGAAGTAGGAGTGAATCACCTGTTTTGTGCTGGGCACAACAGGCCTCTAGCTTTTTCGACCGGCTGCTTGGTTAGATTCGAAATGCCAGAGCAACCTGCGGTTGCTCATGTCGCGTAACGCGCCATATATTGAAGCAGGAGTGAATCACCTGTTCTGTGCTGGGCACAACAGGTGATTCACTCCTACTTCAATGCATTTCTTTGTTTTTCGCGTAAAAAAAAAGCAATCAACAAATTTCGATGGTCAGTCGAGGTGTTTGTGTGATTGCAAACGCTTTATTACGTGTTGTATTTTTGTCCCTAGGTGAGAGTATTAAAGCCGATTAGCGGAGGATGCCAATGCGGGATTTGATGTGGGACGCAATACCTTATGCGTAAAAAAGCCTTCCTCAAATACTGAGGAAGGCTGAACTTGTAAACTAAACTGTTGTTTACAATACACCTATCCACGTAGGTTTGAGTACTTTGTTCTCAGGCAGGTCTCCTGGCTTAGGTTCATAGCTTTTCTCCCCTTCCCGGCTTAGAGCCAGTGGATTTTGAAAAAAACTCCCCATTACAGTGGCGGGACCGCGTCGGAATTAAACCGAACTTCCCTATTAAGTCAAATGTTGACACCTGTAAACACATGTTATGGACTTCTCATTTATTGTAACCACTACATCTTGTATTGTCAATAGGTTAAGCTATATTTTACCAGCTTATGCCTTCGTGTGGGGGTGTTCATGTATGCATAAGTCGACGAACTCGAAATTCACAACATCAAAAAGCCCCACATCTGTCAGCTTTAGCTCTGGTATAACTGGAAGCGCCAGAAATGCCAACAGCATAAATGGATCGATTTCCCGGTTCACACCAATGTCATAGGCACAGGCCATTAGAACCTCATGCTTGTCATCCATATCACTCAGCGGCTCATCTGACATGATTCCGGCGACCTGAAGCGGCAATGCGCCTGCAACCTCACCGTCTTTGATGACGACCAGCCCGCCACCAATCTCTTCAATGGCTCGTGCTGCAGCGGCTATGTTCTCATCTGTATCTCCGATGATAATCAGATTGTGGGAATCATGGGCAACCGTAGAGGCAATGGCTCCGTTTTTAAGTTCAAATCCTTCCACCAGTCCCAATCCTACGTTCCCAGTCGCCTTATGCCGCTCAATGACTGCGAGCTTTAGAATATCCAGTTCCTTGACATACTCAAACTTGCCCTCCTTCATGCCCACCTTACGTGTAACATGCTCAGTCACAAGGGACTTCGGCATAATTTTCATGACACGGGCGATGTCCGACTCCATATGGAGTTCGAGGCTTGATTTATCAAATTTTCCAATGTTGATGGTATTCCTAACTCGGGGATCATCCAACGTTTGCACCTCAAAGAGCGCCTTGCCGCCGTCTGCAACTAACTTGCCCTTCTTGAACACCTTTTGCACCTCAAAGGTTCTTAAGTTGTCAATGACAATCAGATCGGCCAAATATCCAGGGGCTATCGCTCCTCTGTCATACAGCCTGTAGCACTCTGCGGCGTTGAGTGTTGCCATTCTAATGGCCGAAAGTGCCGGCAGCCCGCACTCCATGGCAAGACGCACATTGTTATCAATATGCCCATCCTTAAGTATATCGCCAGGGTGCCTGTCATCCGTACAGAACAAGCATCTGCGCAGGTTCTCCTTCGAGACACCTTCCACCAGTGTCGTCAAATTGCGCGCTGCAGAGCCCTCCCTGATGAGAATGTACATGCCAAGTCGAAGCCTGTTAAGCATCTCTTCCACAGTTTCACATTCATGTTCGGTCCGCACCCCTGCAGAAACATAGGCATTCAGTTCCGTTCCCGCAATAATCGGTCCGTGGCCATCGATTATTTTCCCGTGTTTCTCAGCCAGGTTGATTTTGTCAACAACTCTGTCAGCCCCGGATATAACTGCGGGATAATCCATCAATTCTCCCAGACCAAGCACACGGGGATGGTTCATCAACCTGGACAAATCCGCCGCATTCAAGACTGCACCAGCATTTTCAAAATCAGTAGATGGCACACAGGAAGGCAGCATGACAAAGACGTCCATGGGAATATCCTCGCTTGCTTTAAGTATATAGTCTATACCATCCATGCCGCATACATTGGCAACTTCATGGGGATCAGCAATGATGGTCGTTGTGCCTCTTGGAACAATAGCCCTTGAAAACTGTTCAGGGGTTGCCATGGATGATTCAATGTGTACGTGACCGTCTATAAGACCCGGTGCAACATATTTGCCTTCCAAGTCAATGATCTCTTCACCCTCATAGGTACCGCCTACACCAGCAATTCTTCCGTCTACAACAGCAATATCACCACTCATGATTTCTTCGGTGAAGACATTGATAATTTTTGCACCTCTGAGAACCACGTCCGCTTTCTCACGTCCCGCAGACACCGCAATTCGCCTTTTGATTTCTTCTCTCATATTTTCCCCCTTGTACGCCCTAGAGAAATGTCTTGCCTGATTTTTCAATGGCTTTGAGTACCCGTTCCGGTGTTGCCGGCACTTCAAGAATCCGGACACCTATGGCGTCATATATCGCGTTGAGTATTGCCGGTGCGACAGGTACCATGACTGGTTCTCCAATCCCTTTGGCCCCAAATGGCGCTGTAGATTCCGGCTCTTCAATAAGTTCCTTCTGAATTTCAGGTATATCCATGGATGTCGGGATAATGTATTTTGCAAACTTGTTGTTTTTTATCGCACCCTGATCCACATTCAAGTCTTCATAAAGCGCATAGCCAAGTCCCATGACAAAACCGCCGTCAATCTGTCCCTCAACAAGCTCCGGATTAATCGCACGACCGACATCCTGGACGCAATAGGCTTTTGTAACATGTACCCTTCCCGTATCTGTGTCGACATCGACTTCCACGCCATATGCATTAAAGGTGTATGGCCAGTACGGCGCACCAAGGCCCGTTTCGGGGTCCATTTGCGTCGTCTGGGCAATAAATTCCTCCGTTACGCTGAGTACTTCGTCCTCTTTTTCAAGACGGGTGGCCACAGCTTCAAGTGTCGTTCTCTTTTCAGGCAGCATTTCAAGCCAGATTTCCCCGCCAGCCGTTTTCAGACCAACTGAGGAGTTCAGCCCCATTTGCACCGCAGCATGCCTGAAGAGTTCCTCCTTAAAGGCCTTTGCTGCTTTAAGCACTGCATTTCCTGTATTGTAGGTCTGACGACTTGCAGCAGCGGTGCCTGAATCCCTGAAGGTATCGGTATCTTCACTGAGCATAACGACCTCGGCAGGGTCGATTTCGAAAACCTCTGCACACATTTGCGGCATAATGGTTTTTGCCCCCTGTCCAACCTCGGTTGCACCCACACGTAAAATGATTTCACCGCTAGGACCCAGTTCAACCGTGGCTATGGAAACATCCGGAAATCCGTTTCCATAACCCGTTCCATACCAACCAAGCGCAATGCCCTTTCCATGCTTAATCATCCGTCCCACCGCCTTCCATCATCTTTTGAAGCGCATCCAGACAGCGGATGAGCGGCACGCTTTCCGTAAGAACCTGTCCATTGGGTGTCATCGAACCCACCTTCATGCAGTTGATACGCCGGATTTCAAATGGGTCCATCCCAAGTTCAGCCGCCACACAGTCGATCTGCTGCTCATAGGCGATTGGCACCTGGGTTGCACCAAATCCGCGCATGGCACCGCAAAATGGATTGTTTGTATAAACAGCTATACTGTCCACTTTCACATTGGGGATTTCGTAGGGGCCTGGTACATGGACGCCGGCTTTTCTGAGCACATTGATTGCCCATGACGCATATGCACCCGTATCACCGACTATGTAAGCCTCTGTCGCAATTATTTTTCCATCACGGCTTGCGCCAGTCTTCATTTTCATCGAGAGCGGATGTCTTTTCGAATGTGCATAGAAGGACTCCTCCCTGGAATAGGTGACCTTGACAGGACGCCCAGTAAGCAGGGTGGCAAGTCCGAGATGTATTTGCATGGTGATGTCTTCCCGTCCGCCGAAAGCACCGCCTACAATCGGATTTCTAATGATGACGCCGTCCTCTTCAAGGCCAAGGGCTTCGGCAACCTCAACACGGTCAAAATGCGGATATTGAGAAGACGCCACGATTACCAGCTTGTCCTCTTCCATATAGGACAAGCCACTCTCAAGCTGCAGAAAGACATGGTCTACAAAGGGTGAATAATAGGTGTTTTCAATAACCACATCGGCCTTTTCAAACGCCGCATCAACGTCCCCTCTTCTGCATTTATAGTGATAAATAATATTGGAAACATTATCATGCACCTGTACAGCGTCTGGCTTCATTGCCTCAAGAGGATCAAAAAGGGCAGGAAGCACTTCATACTCAATCTTGACCTTTTGTGCTGCAAGCTGTGCCTCTTCCTCCGTCTCTGCCACCACAAAAGCTATGGGGTCCCCAATGCGTCTGACTTTCTTTTCACAGAGGACTTCGTGGTCTTTGAACAAGACCCCGTGGTGGTTCATCACTGTAACATCCTGTGCGGTGATGACTTTCAGCACACCAGGCATTTGCTCAGCCGCTGACGTGTCACAGGTAAAATAGGCGTGGGCCTTATCTGAACGCACCGTATGGCCATAGGCCATCCCCTCCATCTTCATGTCCTGAGGATACAGCGCCTGACCTGTCAGTTTGTCAACAGCGTCCTTTCTTCTATACCGTTTCCCAACGGTTTTGAATGTCGCCATTTTACGCCTCCTCGCTTGACTTCGAGTTTTTCTTCATTTCAGCAGCCAGCTTGACAGATGAAAGAATTTTGTCATATCCCGTACATCTGCAGAGATTTCCTGAAATCGCCTGCTTTATATCGTCTTCACTTGGATTGTCATTTTTATCGAGAAGGGCTTTCGACGAAAGCACCATACCGGGTATGCAGAATCCGCACTGTACTGCGCCATTGTCTAGAAATGCCTGCTGAACCGGATCGAGTGCCTCCTCGCTTCCAAGACCTTCAATGGTTACAACATGCTTTTCATGGCACTGCGCCGCAAGAACCAGACAGGAATCAACAGCACGCCCCTCCAAAATAACCGTACATGCGCCACATTCCCCTTCTCCACAGCCTTCCTTTGTGCCTGTAAGACCCAAGTCTTCACGCAGGAAATCAAGGAGGCGTAGGCCTGGTTGAATTTCCCTTTCAATCCAATCTCCGTTTACATTTATTTTAAGGCTGAACATTTTTTGCGCCTCCATTCTCCCTAAGGTCTACAATTTTGAAGAGCACATTTTTTATAACACCACGTATGGCCTGCTTCTTATACGGCATAGAACTCCGACCGCTGAGCCGTTTCTCGATTTCAGCCTCGAAGGCATCGGCTGCCTTTTCAATCAGTGCAGTGTTTAAAAGTTCTCCTTCCAGCAAGGCTTCAAGTTCGTACTCCCGTGTCGGCGTCAGTCCAATGGAGCCGGATCCTATTCTGCAACACTTTATGTTGCGCTCATTATCAAGCTCGACATAGGCCGAGGCACTGATTCTAGAAATAGCCAGCGCATTTCTAAGGCCCAGTTTTTCAAAAGCCAGCAAACCACCAGCCTGGTCTATGTCTCGGAACCGAATATGCGTGATCATTTCCGTTGGTCTCAGGTCAACACGCCCTTTTCCCAAGTAAAATTCAGATAAGGGCACTTGACGTTTTCCATCTGCACATTCCAGCATAACTTCCGCATCCAGTGCAAGCAGCGGTGGTGCACTGTCAGCTGCAGGAGATCCATTCGCAATATTCCCGCCCAGTGTGGCGGCATTTCTTATTTGCGGGGACCCTACACTCTTGCAGGCCTCCCACAAACCTTGACAGGTGCTGCGGATTGTTTCATTTTCTACCACTTCAGAAAAAGTCACAAGACCACCTATCGTGACATATCCATCTTGAATTCGTATGGCCTTGAGTTCACGAACACTTGATATGTCTATAACCGCAGGGCATGTATTCTTCCCTTCTCTTACATGCACGAGTAGGTCTGTGCATCCAGCAGCAATTTGCGCCTTCTTGCCATACCTATTTAAGAGCTGTAGTGCTTCATCTACTGATGTCGCACGATAAAAATTCTCTATTTTCATTGAAGCCCCCTATCGTCCCTAGTGAATTTAAAACTTAATGCCAAAATCAAAGAGCGCCCTCTTTGTTTGCCGCATTAAGCTTCAACGACTGTCCCAATCGTCAAATCGAACGAATATTAAATATTTTCTGATAATATTCGTCGCACTTATATACAATTTGAGCCCCTACGAAATGTAGAGGCTCAATATGTTTATTTTTTCATTTCCCTAATACACATTCAAATTCCACTATTTCACAATCAGCGGAAGAATTAGCTTAAGCGCGAACAGGAAGGCAATGAAGAACGTCATTTTCGGTACTTCTTTTGAACGACCTGTAAATAGTTTCAGAAGAATGTAAGACATGATGCCCCACATGATACCTTCTGCAATGGAGTAAGCAAGTGGCATCATGATGATTCCAAAGAATGCTGGAATTGATTCTGTAAAATCATCAAAATCAATTTCCTTGATTGGCGACATCATGAATAGACCTACAAGAATAAGCGCTGGCGCTGTTGCAGCTGAAGGAATAATTCCAAACAGTGGTGCAAAGAACAGTGCCAGGAAGAAGAATACAGCTGTAGTAACAGCAGTAAGACCTGTACGTCCACCTTCTGCAACCCCTGCAGCAGACTCTACGAAAGTCGTTACTGTTGATGTACCCAGACAAGCACCTACTGTCGTACCAACGGCATCGGCAAAGAGTGCTTTTTTAGCTTCTGGAAGCTTTCCTTCTTCATCGAGCATACCTGCTTTTGTAGAAACACCAATCAGTGTGCCAACTGTATCGAACATATCTACAAAGAGGAATGTGAAAAGAATGAAGATAAAATCAAACGAACCAACGTTTGACCATTCAAACGCGAACCAGATTGGTTTCGGTGGCATTGACACCAGCGATTCTGGAAGCTGAACAATACCGAATGGAATACCAACGATTGTTGTAGCAACTATACCGATAAAGAGTGCTCCTTTAACGTCCATTGCCAGCAGAACACCCGTAAGAATGATACCGATGATCGCTACAAGTGGCGCGCCGCTTGTAATTTCACCTAGAGCCAGTGGAACACCAGCGCCCTGGACGATGATGCCTGCATTGTACAGACCGATGAAAGCGATAAACAGACCAATACCAACCGATATTGCGCGTTTGAGATTCAGCGGAATACAATTAAGTATGGCTTCGCGGATATTTAAGAATGTCAGGATTAGGAAAATAATACCTTCAACGAATACTGCTGTAAGTGCGAACTGCCAAGTATATCCCATACCAAGAACGACTGTAAATGCGAAGAATGCATTAAGCCCCATACCTGGTGCAAGTGCAAAAGGCAGGTTAGCGTATAGCCCCATTACAAGTGTTGCAACAACAGATGCCAGAGCTGTCGCAGTAAATACTGAACCAAAGTCCATTCCCGTTGCAGAAAGCATGCCCGGGTTAACTGCAAGTATGTATCCCATCGTCATGAAAGTCGTCAAGCCAGCAATAATCTCTGTGCTTGCATTCGTACCATGTTCCTTGAGCTTAAAGAACTTTTCAAGGAAACCTGCTTGATTAGTCATTAAATGACCCCCTGTTTTTCTTTGAGTCTCCGTCCCCCTGCGTCCAAGACCTGTCCTCCTTTCTTTATTCAATTTGACGGAAGTATGTCCAATCCATTCTAACGCCTACACTACACCTTTGTAAATGGAGATTTCGGGATTTAAACAACTTTAATTATTCGCCTATTGTTGGCGGTAGAATTTCAAAATTCTCAACATCAACAATTCCCTTATCGGTAATCTTCCATTTTGGACTTGTCGAGAGTGCCAGGAACGACAAATGCATAAACGGCGCATGGATTTTACAACCTAAATCTTCTTTTGCTTTTCTTTCAAGATCGCTGATTTTCCGGCTTACTTCTGACCCTTTCAGCTGATCTGTAATGAGCCCGCCCACCGGAAGCGGCAGTTCATCGACAACACGACCACCCTTTGCGAGCGCTATGCCGCCACCCATGGATATGACCCTATTTACAGCCACAGCCATGTCCTCATAGCTGGCACCAGTAACCAGGATGTTGTGGGTATCATGGGCAATCGACTCTGCAATGGCACCCTGCTTGATGCCGAAGCCTTTGACAAAGCCCTTGCCGATATTTCCGTTTCTGCCATAGCGTTCAAGACAGTGCATAGGGAGGACGTCCTGATCCACATCTGGCTCGACCACACCAGCACTTACCTTCAGCACTGCCTCAAGTGCATCCGATAGATTCTGGTCTGGTATGACACCAATCACATTGCAGCGTGCAGTCTTCCCTGTTGCCTCAACAGAAAGTTCAGCTGCAGTTGTTGGCGTTCTTTTAACTGAGTTCTTAACTGTGTCAGGATATGTATAGACGGGAATGTCTATGAGCATTTCCCCACCGGCCGCCATGAGTTCTCCTTCAATGAAGACCGCATCGACAACCATGTTGTCCAAATCGCTTATAATTGCAATATCCGCTAAATTTCCAGGAAGCAAAGCGCCCCTGTCCTTAAAGCCGAAATATGTTGCCGGATTTATTGTACACATTTGAATCGCTTCTACAGGCGACACGCCCTCAGCGATCGTCCGTTTGACAATTTCATTCATGTGGCCCAGCTTTTCAAGATCCTCTGCAACCATATCATCTGTTGCGAGCACAGCGCGTCTTGAGTCCATGCCCTCTTCGGTAATGGCGCGTACGCACTCTGCCATATTACGCTGTGTTGATCCTTCGCGCATGAAGACATACACACCATTTCTCAGTTTCTCAACCGACTCGGCCTTGGTTGTTGTCTCGTGACAGGAACAGGTTCCGCCAGTTGCGATGATATGCGCAGCCAGATTCTTTCCAAAAAGCTCAGGCGCATTGCCGTCAACAACCTTGCCAAGACTTCTGGCATATGCCGTTGAGGCCAACAGGTCATCAATGATTTCCGGTGTGTGATTATAGACATGCTGTGCATTGGAGAAACCCTGAAGTTCCCCAATACCAATGATATTCTTGTAATTGAGCAGGTCTTCCATGTCCTTTGAAGTGACATCTACACCTGCTGTTTCAAGGCGCGGACAATCTGGTGTTAGCGCCGGAACAACGAGGTGTACATGGTTGGGTACAACCCCTGCCTCGTCTGCCATGGCTTTCATGCCCACAGGTCCCAGGGCGTTCCCGATTTCATGCGGATCAGCGACAAGAGTCGTTGTTCCTGAAGGTATGGAGAGTCTTGCAAACTCTGATATTGTAAGCATTGAGCTCTCAAAATGCATGTGTGAGTCGATAAAGCCTGGCGCAAGATACTTCCCGCTTACATCTATGACCAATGTTTTAGGGCCGACAAGAGACGCGTCATCGCTGAGCGCAAGGACATATTTGCCCTTGATTGCCAAGTCAACCTTAACGAGTTCACGTGTCACGGTATTTACCACATGACCGCCTTGAAGGACCAAATCGGCATAATCGTGCTCACCCATAAGCGCATCGATCATGCGTCTATAGTCGATGGCTTGTTTTATGACACTTGGATTCAAAGCTATTCACCCCTTTTTCCCCACTCCAGATTCGAAGCGATATCAATCTGGTCAATAATACCGACAACGGCGCCGTCAATAGGTGCATCTGGTGCGTCACACGCTTTTCTGGCGGCTGTGCCCGTACAAAACAGAACCAGTTCGCCATTACCCGCACCAACGGTATCGACCCCGACAATCGGTTGACCGATTGGATTATTATTCATATCAACAGGCTGGATCAGCATAAGTTTCTTCCCTACCAGTCTGTCGTCTTTTCGCGTTGCCACTACGGTTCCAATTATTACTCCTGTTTTCATTAAATCTCTCCCTTGTCGTCAGTGCTACTGACGCTGGTAGACGATTCGAATTCCTCTGGAAATCGCCGCGTCCCTACCGAGCGGCGTTAGAATCTGTCCCTTTGTGATAGTAATTTCTTCAGCACCGGTAAGTGCCTTAATGTCACTTTCAGTCAGAAGCCTCTTAGAAGAAATCTCCGAAACGGTCAATTCACGCTTGCCCACTGATACACCAGGCTTTTCACGCCTAGGTTGATCAGCGCTCTGCATGCGCCCTCGCGCTTTGCCGCCATTGAGCTCACGCAGGTAGTCATAGTGATCCAAAATGCGTGCACCAAATCCCTTCAGGGCCGAAACATGCCCCTGCATGATTCTCTTCATGGCCCTGTTGCTGTCTATGCTGAACCATCCATCAAAGACAGAGTTGGTGTTAAGAAGCACATCCTTTTTGGTGACAAGCGCCTGCCATATAAGCAGGGATGCCAGTTCGTCCTGTATGCCCACCGCAGTTTTCGCCAGGGTGTTTTGCGTCATATTGGGAACAAGCAGCAGATCCATCTGATCTATCAGGTCCTGTATATGGACGCCCTCAGACTCAAGCAGGACCTTCTTGGACTGCACACTTTCCTGAATAGCCTCCACAGAAAGAAGGCTCTCTGCGCTTCTGGTCAAAATAACCACCGTCTTCCAACCATCGTCACGCATTGCGCGAAGTGCACCATATGCCTCGGTCAGACAAATATCACTTCCACACAGCAGAACAGCACAAGTTTTTTCTGGAGGCATTTCGGATGATTTTCCAACAGTCGTTCCACCTGAAACCTTCATATTGAGTTTTCCAAAGGCACGAATAATACGTTCTCTATCAGTCACCTGACATGCCTCCCTATTTTAGTCAATTAGAGTTCAGATAAAACAACACGCTCCACTTCTGAATGCGGTCTTGGGATAACATGCACTGAATGCAGCTCGCCAACACGTGATGCAGCATCTGCACCTGCATCTGTAGCAGCCTTAACAGCACCAACATCGCCACGTACCATAACCGTTACAAGGCCGAAACCTATTTTTTCATAGCCAACCAGTGTGACATTTGCAGCCTTTACCATTGCATCTGCTGCTTCAATTGCGCCTACCAGACCTTTAGTTTCCACCAAACCCAAAGCTTGACTCATAATAATCCTCCTTAAATTCTGTGCACGATGCACCTTCAATTATTCTTCTGACTGATCCGTCTTGTTTTCATTTTTATCAGCTTGCTTCTTTTGTCCTCCGAAGGCTCCGACAAGTTTGCCGACGTCTTCATGCGGCCTTGGCAGCACATGTGACGACATGACTTTCCCAACAGCACTTGCAGCTTCAACACCGCTTTCGACAGCTGCCTGAACAGCTGCGACCTGTCCCGTCAAATTGACAGTCACGCTCACAACACTTCCAACACCAATGACTTTTTCAACTGCAATGCACTTCACATCAGCTGTTTTGACGGCTGCGTCAAGTGCTGCTGCGGCTGCTGCAAGTCCAATGGTTTCAATTAAGCCCAACGCTTCACCTTGCACTTAATACACCCCCGCTCTACTTTCTTTTACTTTGAACAAATGCCTCCAGATTCATTTTGTTTCCCGAGTCCGTACGTGGTACACGACTTCTGGAAACAGATTTTTCAGGACCTTTATTGTATGTTCCCGCAAAATGTTCGAGGGCATCCTTTTTCCTGCTGGTACTCACGGGCTTTCTCTGCTTGACAGGGTCAATCAGCTGTTTTAAAACACCCTCTTCATCCTGTGAGAGATGGCTGTGTCCTTGCCCTTCATAGCTGTCTATGGTCGTCATTGTCTCTGCAGTCGGCCCGAGTTTCTTGTCGACAATGCGCTGCATGATTCTAAGCGTCAATGCATTTGCCATATGTCTTCCTCCTAACTCTAAGCCTCAAATAGGATGTCCATATCCCCTTCAGGTCGTGGAATGACATTGATGCCAATAACATCTGCCATGTGCGCTGCACCATCCTGCGCAGCAGCAATTGCCGAGTTGACAGCTGCTACTTCGCCTTCAATAACGACACTGATGACACCCGACCCAACCACATTGAAGTCTTTTATTGTCACATCGGCTGACTTCACCATAATATCTGCTGCATAGCACGCAGCGACATAGCTTCTGATTTCAAAAAAACCAAGTGCCTTCTTCATCGCTTACGTCCCTCCAATTCTACACCCGGAAAGAACCGCTTAAGGTCAATCGCTTCGTATCCAGGTATTTTAGCCTTTTCAAACCCTTTTCCAAGTTCCCCAAGGGGCTTTGTTGCGTCAACACCCATTTTGTCTGTTGTGTTTTCAAGCAGATGGGAAGGGTCAAGTCCGGTTCCCTGGGCGCCTGAAATAATGATGATATCCTTGGAAGCCTGAACCCTTGATGCGATTGCACCTTCAACATCGCCTGGATCAAATATATCAATGTCATCATCAACTATGACAACGTGTTTCATGTCTTTGGTACTGCTCAGGGCAGTAATGATTGCCGTTCTTGCATCGCCCGGAAGCTTCTTTTTGATGGAGACGAGTCCATGAAATCTGCATCCGGCTCCAATTGTCACATTAACATCCTTCACTTCTACAAAACGGTTCACATGGGCATACAGCTCAACGTCCCTAATGAGTCCATTTGACAGATGCTCTTCCTTGCACGGCGCGGAAATCTGCATAATCGGATCATTGCGGTGGGTAACCGCCTTCACCCGCATAACCGGATGAGACTTGACCGATCCGTAGTATCCCATAAGTTCTCCAAAGGGACCCTCAATCTCAGATTCGCGTGCTGCTATAACACCTTCGAGCACGATCTCAGCATCTGCCGGAACCTCCAGATCAACCGTTTTGCATTTTACGATACGAAGCGGTTCACCTCTCAGCGCACTGTCAATGGCATGCTTGTCCACACCGTAAATATCTGTGCCGACCTGTGAAGCCAAACAGTAGTTATAGTCATAACCCAGAACAACAGCGATTTCCATGTCCTTTCCTTCAGACTTGTAGCGCTGAAGCATCCCTGACAGGGGCTCTGAGGTCACAAGTACGCTCAGACTGTTTCTGCCATTGAACTGAAGCCTGCGAATTGATGTAAATGTATCGCCCGTTTCAGGGTCTTTAACCACGACAACCCCAGCTGTAATAAAGCTGGAGGAATCATGCTCATGAAATGTCGGAAGCGGCAGAAGCTTTCCAATGTCGATTCCGTTTCTGATTACATTCTCATGCACCGGGCCGCTTTGAACCAGCGCTGGTTTCATGGGTCTTGTGATGGCACTCATGTATTTGATCAGCCTGTTTTCACGTGTTGTACCCGTAAAGTCATAGAACATTTCACGGTCACCAAACATGGCTCCTATCACTGGCATCTTATGCCCTTTGACGTTCTTGAAAAGCACAGGTGTCGTATTGCCCAGCTTCTCAAGAATTCCACCCATTTCATATTTCAAGTCTACCTGCTCTCCACATTCGAGCAGGTGATATTTTTCCTTTAACTTTGGAAGACAAGCCCGCAGCATTTGCTCAGCCAAGCTATCACCTCCTTATTCATCTAAGTCCACCTTCTAAAAAGCCCGCCATCCAGTCCCAGCTGGTCGAGTATACGCCCCACCATGATTAGAACCAGATCGTCAATTGACTCAGGCTTGTGATAAAACCCCGGTGACGCAGGCATCATGACGGCACCTGCACGAGAAAGCTTAAGCATGTTTTCCAGATGGATATCGGTAAGCGGCGTTTCCCGAGGAACAACCACGAGCGGTCTTTTCTCCTTCAAAGTGACATCGGCTGCACGCTGTACCAGATTTGTGCTCAGACCGTTTGCGACGGCGCCAAGTGTATTCATGGAACAGGGTATAATGACCATACCATCGGTTTTGAAGGACCCGCTGGCAATGGCAGCTGCAAGATTGTCATTCTCGTATACCACCGATGCCAAGGACGCCACCTCGCTGATTGTAAAATCGCATTCGTGCTCAAGGACGTATGCGCCCATTCTGGAAACAGCCACATGGGTTTCTATATCCAGCTCCCTTAAGGCCGTTAGGAGCGCAACTGCATAAATGCTGCAGCTGCCCCCCGTAATTCCGACCACGATTCTTTTCATGACTATTCCACTTTATTGGCTTGATCCCCGCCGCCTAACCACGGATCTTCGCCTTTTTCCCATGCCTGGATATACTCATCCAGATCCATAACTTTTGTGAAGATTGAAAGGTCTTTCAGACCATATTCATGCATTTCATCTGTTTTTGACGCACAGCAGTCAGCCAGCGTAATAACCTTATAAGCGTTATATAGGGCATCTGCCGCAGTCGATCGAACGCATACGTTTGTCCAGACACCTGTCACAACCACTGTATCGAGATTTTCTTCTCTCAGATAAAGGTCCAGGTCTGTATGTGCGAACGCCGAGTGACGACGCTTTGGAATTCTGTACTCTTCCCCTTCAGGGTATAGTTCCTGGATGAAGTCAGAACCCCAAGTTCCAGCAACTGCATGCACAGGACGCACTCTAAAATCAGCATCATTCTTTCTGTGTGCCTCTTGAATATGGATGAGCTGAATGTCATCCTTGCCTTCTGCGTTTCTTGCGCGAACCCATTCAAAGAGCTTTTGCAGATTCGGGATGATGTCATCGCCGCCTGGACAGCGAAGCGGTGCCTTCTCACCGATAAAATCATTCAGCATGTCGATAATTACAATACCATGTCGTGGCATTTGATTCACTCCTTCTAACCGTGTATGCATCACATTCGTTTTCATAACGATGTGCGTGAATTTTCTCAATTGACTTCTTGTTGACGCTATTCTGATAATTTAATAGATGACAGGTTGCTGCAGACTCATCTGAGCCACTTAGTCATTGACGCTTTTGTAAGTGATTTTCTTATCAAGTTTTTGGATACTCTGACGTTTAACCCACTTACCAAAGCCTGGATTCACCATGATCCCCTTGATTCCGTTGACTTCACCCTTCACCTTTTCAGGATGTTCTTTACGGTAGCTCACTTTATACTCTTCCGACCAGTTTTCTTCAGTTGTGTTGAAGACTGAGTCCCAGTCATTGAACTGTGGCAGTACGCCTTCTTCGCCGTCGCAGTAAACCAGGTTTCCGCGGACAATCGTCTTGACCGGTTTGCCTTTTAGCTTCATGCCGTGCAGCGGATTGTACTTGGCCATGGTAACTTGTTCCTTCTGGTCAATTGTCCACTCGCGCTCAAGATCAATAACGGTCAAATCAGCGTCTGAACCAATATACATGGCACCTTTTTTAGGATAGAGTCCCATGTGCTTGGCAGCGTTAGTTGACGTAACCTCAACAAGCTTGCTCAGTGAGATGCGTCCTTTATTGTATCCTTCTGAAACAACAATCGGTACCATGGTCTCAACACCAGGTATACCAGGGAACGCAGTCCAGATATCTCGACCTGCCTTTTCAGATTCTATTTCGTATGGTGCATGGTCAGTCGCTACAAAATCAATGTATCCATTTCGAAGTGCTTCCCAGTGCATTTCATTGTCTTTTTTTGTTCTGAGTGGCGGTGCGATTTTTGCGTAGGCACCATGCTCTGTCATTGCTTCCTGATAATTCAGGGTCAAATAATGCGGACACGTTTCAGCCGTCACATCAAGACCGCGCAGTTTAGCTTCCCCTACCAATTTGGCGCCAATGCCTGTCGACATATGTACGATATGAAGTCTGGCACCTGTGTGCTCTGCAAAGCTGATTCCCAGCTCAATCGCCACTTTTTCTGCCAGTTCCATTCTTGCTTCAGCCCAGGCTGGTCCATCCATGCGACCCTCTTCACGGAACTTATTCACATAGAAATCGCACATTGCAAAGTTTTCAGCATGTATTCCAACAGGCAGGCCTGTCTTGGAAACCGCTGCAAAGCATTCCAGCATTTCCGGATCTGTAACACGCGGATATGTAGGTACTGATGGTGTCATGTAAACCTTGAAAGCAAGAACACCTTCATCGGCCTGTTTCTGAACATTGTCGAGCCAACCCCGTCTGACATCCTCACCTGTCACACCGCCCCACAGACCAAAATCACATAAAGCCTGCGGCTGCCAGTGCTTAATTTTTTCATGAAGCTGTTCTACACTTCTTACTGAAGGTACCGAACAGCAAGGCATATCAACAACTGTGGTCACGCCGCCAGTAACTGCTGCAGCAGAACCTGTCAATGTCGTCTCACGGTGGTCGAAGCCCTGGAACATAAAGTGAGTATGCGAGTCAATACATCCCGGTATCGTCAGATTGCCTTCAGCATCAATCACTTCTTCAAACTCTATACCTTCAAGTGTGTCAACGAAACCTGCAATTTTCTCGTCTTTCACTAGAATATTGGTCAGGACCGTGTCATCTCCCTGAGGGATTCTCGCGTTTTTCACGATAACATCGTACTTCATTCCCATTCGCCTCCTTAATTTACACCTGGCAATCGTAAATTATGCCAGCACCTCAGATTTACGATTTGTGTGTCTGTGAGAAAGCCACATCATATCACTTATACCCAGCTAACTTGAAAACCCCACGAAACACAGTAATCACAGAATATTCTGTAAATAAATCATCAATCTGAGGCGCGGCATAATTCAATACCGCGCCATATTAATTTTTCCCTCTATAGAACTTATGCAGATTTGCCCTTAGAACAAACCAACAATTTCTCCATCTTCGAGAATATCAATCTTGTTTGCAGCTGGAACCTTTGGCAGACCAGGCATACGCATGATGTCGCCTGTCATTGCAATCAGGAATCCAGCACCTGCTGATGCCTTCACTTCACTGATGTTTACAGTAAAGCCACTTGGACGACCAAGCAGTGCAGGGTTGTCAGACAGTGAGTACTGTGTCTTTGCCATACAAATTGGCAGATCACCCAGTCCGTCTTCCTCGAACTTCTTGATATCCTTAAGTGCCTTGCTTGAGAATTTCACACCATCAGCACCGTAGATTTCCTTAGCGATTTTCTCGATTTTTTCCTTTGCAGGAAGCTCAAGATCATAAAGTGGAGAGAAGTGTGCCTTGCCAGACTCTGCAACCTCGATTACCTTCTCAGCAAGCTTCACGCCGCCTTCTCCGCCTTTAGCCCAAACTTCAGAAAGAACTGCATCCGCACCCATTTCACGACAACGATCTTCAACAAAAGTAAGCTCTTTGTCTGTATCTGTTGGGAATGCGTTGATTGCAACAACCGCAGGTACACCGAACTTCTGAACGTTTTCGATTTGCTTTTCCAGGTTGCCGAAACCAGCTGCAAGTGCTTCCATGTTTTCTTCACCAAGCTTGTCCTTCTTAACACCGCCGTGGTTCTTAAGCGCTCGTACTGTTGCTACGATAACAACCGCTGCAGGCTTAAGGTCCGCATAACGACACTTGATGTTGAAGAATTTCTCAGCGCCAAGATCTGCGCCGAATCCAGCCTCTGTTACGACATAATCAGCAAGTTTCATTGCCAGTTTTGTTGCAACAACTGAGTTACAGCCATGCGCGATATTCGCGAACGGACCGCCGTGAATCAGTGCTGGTGTATTTTCAAGTGTCTGTACAAGGTTAGGCATCAGGGCATCTTTAAGAAGAAGTGCCATTGCGCCAACCGCATCCAGCTCACCAGCCGTAACCGGCTTCTTGTCATATGTGTATCCAACAACCATTCGGCTCAGTCTAGCCTTCAGGTCTTGCATATCTGTCGCAAGGCAAAGGATTGCCATGATTTCTGATGCAACAGCTATATCAAATCCATCAACACGTGTCACACCATTGCCTTTTTTACCAAGACCAATTGTGATTTCACGAAGCGAACGGTCATTCATATCGATTGCACGTCTCCAAAGAATACGCTTTGGATCGATGTTCAGCTTGTTTCCTTGGTGCAGATGATTGTCAAGAAGTGCTGCAAGAAGATTGTTTGCAGTTGTCACGGCGTGGATATCGCCTGTAAAGTGCAGGTTGATATCATCCATAGGAACAACTTGTGCGTGACCGCCGCCAGCTGCACCGCCCTTAACACCAAAGCATGGTCCAAGAGATGGCTCGCGAAGTGCTGTAAATGTCTTCTTGCCAATCTTGTTAAGACCCATTGAAAGACCAACGTTTGTTGTCGTCTTGCCTTCACCTGCAGCAGTCGGATTGATTGCTGTAACCAGAATCAGTTTTGCATCAGGTGCATCTTTATAACGGTCCATGACATCTAGATGGATTTTCGCTTTATACTTCCCGTAAAGCTCCAGATCATCCTCAGACAGTCCTAGATTTGCTGCAATCTCCACGATTGGCTGCATCTTTGCTTCCTGTGCAATTTGAACATCAGTTTTCATTACAGTAGTTCCTCCTTTTTACTTCGTTCTCCTAATTATCCTAACCCGCAGTCACTTTAGTTACCTATGCTCAAATAAATAAAGCGTGCATTAATTCGGGCACTTTCACAGTTTTGAGTATATAGTCAAACCGACTATCAATCGTCAAACTGCGTTTTACCCGTAAACTGCCCGAATTAATTTATTAAAAGAACGCGCTTTCCTAATGCGAGTCCCTTTAATTATGATTAACAGGGCACGGTCTAGTCTTCCATCAGGTGTGTTTCCATGATTGAGGATACATTGAAGTTTTCAAGGCCGAGGAAATACTCAAGAGAGTTCAGCAGATATTCCAGCTTGACTGGTCCAACTATTTCAGACCCTGTCACAGCAACGCCATATCGTGCCGCTTCAGACTTTACAAAATTGAAGGTCCTGTACAGAGGCGTCTTGCCGCAGTCGAACATGTTCATTGATACGACAACCCCTTCGTGGTCTGGGAACTTGAGTCCAACAGAACGCACTGTTGAGAATCCGCCCGACGGACCACGAACCGCCTTCGCAATTTTCTTGGCAATGGACAGATCTTCCGTTGCCAGGAATACATTGTAAGCAGTCAGACCTTCCATATCTGCACTGACAATCGTTGCACCCATTTTAGGGTCCAGCTTGCCATCTTTTGAAATATCAGGCTTTCGCGCATCACGGTCTGGATGATTTTCATCTTCCAGGAGCGCCTTCAGACCTTCATATTGTCCTTTTCTTATGTATCCAAGCGCCTTGCGCTCTTCACTTCTTGAGTTGACGCCTGAGAAGAAAATTGGTACATTGTGCTTCTCATGAAGTTCTGCGCCAATTTCTTCTGCCAGTGCCTTTACCTCATCAATATCGATATTCTTGAACGGGAACAGCGGAATCGTATCCTGTCCACCAATTCGAGGATGCGCACCTTCCTGGTCTCGCATATCTATAAGCTCATAGGATTTCGCAGCCATGGCCATCATAGCCTTTTTCAAAGGACCGGGTTCACCGATACAGGTAATGACGGTTCTGTTGAAATCATGTTCCGGCTCATAACTGATCAGCTTGACACCTTCAACTTTTCTAACCTCGTCAACAATTGCTTCAATGACGTCCTTGTTTCGTCCGTCACTGAAATTTGGAACTGCAAGTATGTATTTCTTGCCACCTGACATGATTTGACCTCCCTTTATTTTACCATCTTTTTATGCACTTTCACCAAATAAGTATCCACCTTGGCACAATACCCCTCAACGCTTTGCCCTAAACGGGTATTCACTCTGCCGCATCTTAGCCCTTTTACAAGGTCCATTGTCTATTTTTGATAAAGCGAGCGAATATTTTGAATATTCAACGCGAAAAGTTTGTTTCATTTTGATAAGGGTCAAAATAGGTTTTTTTTGAGAAAATGGTTATAACACAAAGCTATTGAGTACATAATATAGTGAATCATTCATTTCGATAATGTTAAAACTCAACAAAGATTCGCATAAGTGTTTGTTTTTTAAAAAAATTCTAAATACTTCTAATTATTAGAAAACACGTTCCACTTGCAGTGTCATTACCAATTCACCACGTATTTTCACACGCATATGCGCAAGAACAACTCAAGGAAAGGGGTTAATTATATTGAAGCTTATTGACCTGTCACAGGAGATTTTTCAGGGAATGTCTGTATTTCCAATGCATCAGCCTACTTTTATAATGACCAACATGACACACGAGGAAAATATGAAGCAAACAGGGTCTACTAAGTTGGGCTTTTCGGCTCGAAATCTGCTTATAAGCGAGCACGGCGGAACACATAGCGATGGCGTCTGGGAGTACAAGCCATCGGGTCAGACCATTGATAAAATGCCCATGGAATACTTCTGGGGCAGTGCCATTTGTGTTGATTTGACAGCTATTCCCACAAATAGATACATAGAACCTCGCGATTTGGAGCAGGCAGTCAGGAAATCAGGACAGGAAATTCGTGAGGGCGACATTTTCCTAATGTATACGGGCCACTACGATAGAAATTTTGGAACAGACAAGTGGCAGACTGAATATACGGGCCTTTCCTACAAAGCTGCAAAATGGCTGGCCGAAAAAGGGGTTGTCAACATTGGTGTAGATGCTCCAGCCATCGACCATCCAAGTGACCCGGATTTTTCTGGGCATATCATCTGCGGTGAGTACGATATTACAAACACAGAAAACCTGTGCTGTCTTGACAAGGTAGTCAACAAAAGATTCCTATATTTTGGACTGCCTTTGAAAATTCGAGATGGTTCCGGATCTCCAATTCGTGCTGTAGCCCTTCTTGATGAGGCCTAAAATAAGGGAAATTGATTTCCTGATCAAAACAATTCGATAAAAATAGTAAAAAAATCGACAAACTTCTACATTTGTCGATTTTTTTTGAAATAAATTGAAAATTTCACGCTTGCGCATGATATAATTATTGGGTATTATGACCTAAAGAATATTCATTATTATACATATTCTGACATATCATTCAAATGTATTTCATTTCCTATCCATCTGTTGTCATTCCAGTTTTTCGGACTGGATTAAATTTTCAGAATCTTTTGCGCTTGTATCGATTATCAATTGGTATTCATTTTGAGTTGAGTTTGACAGCCCCAGTTCTTCCATTGAAATTTACAGATAAGGACACTGTATGAAGTGACCTTAGTCTCTAGTATGGGCCACACATTTTTTGTAAATTTAAAGTGGGACACTTTATAACAAAGCTGTTTATTAAAAACATTCATTTAGAGTATTTGGGGGTCATCCAGTGATTATTTTTGAAAATGAAAAACTGAAAATTTCAACTCATAATGAAGAGGTTTATCTTACTGTGAATGGCTATGGTATTACAACAATGGACTTTAACGGCATTTTAAGCACATTGCCGCAAATAAAGCTCAGCTCTTTCACAGTGCTTCAGGGCGCACTTCAGAATGCTGACAGCACGCCTGTGAAAATCGGTTCACTCAAGCCTGAAATAGAACTCGAAATCTCTTCTGATGAAATGTCCGCTTTTGTGCGTGTCAACTTCTCTCAAGACAAGTGCCATGCCATGAAAACTGAGATTTCAACAAAAATCCTAAACCTGCTGCACGAAAGCGGTATAAGTGAGGGTATTCTCTCAGAAGCACTGGAATCCGGTTTCAAGCCCGGACAAAAGCTTCTGGTTGCAAGGGGCAAGCACCCGACTGCAGGACAGGATGCCAAATACAGATACTATAAGCTTTCTGAGCGTAATCCCGAGCTTGATACAAGCGGAAAAACGGACCACTATGAACTCAATTTGATTGATAACGTTAAAAAGTATGATTGGCTTGGTGAGAAAAGACCACCTGTACCCGGCACAAGCGGCTATACGGTATACGGACGTGCCTTGCCTCCAAAATTAGGGCGTGACTATTCCCTCAAATATGATAAGGGGGCCATTGATCTGATTGTTGAAGATGGCATTGAGGTACTTCGGGCAAAACATGACGGTGCCGTCAGATTTAAAGACGGAAAAATCACCGTCGACAACCACCTGCACATCCATGGCGACGTTGACTTTTCTACAGGAAATATCAAGTTTGATGGCTTTGTGACAATTGAGGGAACCGTCAAAGATAAGTTCTACGTTGAAGCCACCAAGGATATTGAAATCAAGGGTGCAAACGGAGTAGGCGCAGTTGCCCGCATTGAATCTCAGGACGGCAGCATCTACATACGCGGAGGGATTAACGGAAAAAACGAGGCAATGATCATTGCAAAAACGGATATTTTCGCAAAGTTCTCCAACGAGGCGATCCTGCTCGCAGGCAATACAATCCACATCGGTCTTTACGCCATTGACAGCACACTGAAAGCCGACTGTATTAATCTCGACCCTCAGAAGGGCCGAATCATTGGCGGTGAAATTCATGCAGCCCACAAAATCAGCTCCGGTTCGATTGGAAATGCCCAAGAGCGTAAAACAAAGCTCAACGTACAGGGCTTTGAGCGCCTTGATATCAAGACGCAGCTCGAAGCAACACGTATTCGCTTTCAGGAGATTATTTCAAAGGCAAATCATCTGAAGCGCCAGCTCGAGATCTTTGAGATGAATTTCGAGACCCTTGATCCGAAAGCTAAAACCACCTACAAAGGCATGATGGTAAACTATGAAAATATCATCGATGATATCAACCGAACAAATAAGGAAGTCGTAAGGCTTGAAAACATGCTCCGCACACGCGGCGAAGGCGAGGTCAAGGTCATGAACAACATCTTTCCGAGAACATTCCTTGAAATCAAGTCCATTCAGAAGCATGTCAACAAACTTATGAAGGGTTCCTTTTACGTTAAAGACCGGCAGCTTCATACTGCCTTAGATTGAGCGGAAGGTGTTGTAAATTGTTAATTGACATGCAAAATCCTTACGAAGCATTACTGCGGTCCATTGAGTTCTTTTCGCAGAATCTCCACATTGACCAGATTACACAATATGGATTTGAACTCTTCAAGGATCTGATCGATCCAAAGCAAGCTGTACTCTACATGCTTTCAGATGAAGTTTTCCATCCTGTATACGCCCATAACTACAAGGAATCGCTTCCCGACATAACCTGCTGCAGCAAACATAGTGACTTTGCTATCTACAATGGTTTTATACTCGATAATAAGACCGTCATGAAAAAATATTTTGAAGGTGACTTTCTAGACAGGCTGAACGTGGCATATATAATGCCCCTCATTTCCGGAAACCGACTCATCGGTTTCATTCTCTTCAACCGAAAAGAGGATCCGAGTCAACTGGATTTCACTTTTATGATACAGTTCAATCATTTGATGAATTTCTCGATTGAAAAAGCTTTGAAGTTTGAAGAACATACACGAATGAAAAGTGAAATCACCAAACGTCTTTTCAGCCTTTCTTCCTTGTCTCATACGACAATGCTGCTCATGTCGGAACTTGAAAAATCGAAAATCCACCAGATTTGCATTGATGTTATCCGCGAAATGACATCGAGTTCTGTCACTGCAATTTTCACGCAGGATACAGTCACTGGCCACCTTGCAACACGCGTTTACAAGGACATTGTTCATTTCGAAAAGAAACATCTGAGTTTAATCCTTACCAAGCCGGATACAACTCCATCCCGTATGGTATATCACGTTAAGCGTGACCGGAAGAAACTCTCACTAATTTTTGAAAACGCTGAAATTCTTGACACCTACCCGTCTGAATATCTTATTTTGCTGGCCGGGCCTTCCATTTCAGGATGTATAACCATTGCAGCTCCCGTCGGGCCTGTAAGCTATGATGATACACTTCTGGAGCAACTCAGTATCGTCGCAGGCATTGCCCAGCTCGCCCTGACCAATGCCGAGCAGTTTGATGAGATCCATATGCGAAAGGAGTCTTTCAAGCTTCAGAACCAGCAGCTTCGAAAACTCAATAAGGCTGTTCGAACCATCAACTCTTCTGAAACACTTGAGGAGCTTTGTGAGAGCACCTTGAACACGTTGCAGTTTACCTTTGGCATTGAGACAGCATTCCTTGCCCTTCGATCATCAGATACGCTCGGCTTAGCAGATTACAGAGTGACTGCATCAATTGGGCTGGACGACGCTATCTCTTCGGCCCCCTATTCCGCTTGCTTCACTAACGCACTTGATGGAAGCAGCATCCACAGCTATACAGCCTGTGACTTGGGTGTCTATCTGCAGCCTGACCTGGTTCAAAATATCACAGACTCCAACTGTCTGATCATAGCACCAATCACTACCTCGTCCTGGTCCTTTGATCCAGAAGGGTATCTTGTCCTGCTCAAACAGAACAGGGCCCTCACAGAAGAACAGTGCATTCTTGTAGAAAGTCTTTGCAACAGCATTGCGCCTGCAATTATGCAGCTTAAGCAACTTTCACAGCTTGGCGAAACGCACATACCTTGCCCTGAAAAGAAACTCCGAGCCCTATTTGATACCTATGAAAATGACAAAACTGAGTTCGGTATTGACTATAGGGTGTCCATGAAACGAATGCCACACACGCCATTTACACAAATGGACTACACCCCTTTTAAAGCCTATGATTTTGTTCATCTTCATGACATTCTGATTGTATACGCTCAAACAGACACGTCTGATTTATCTATGGACATTCATCTTATGCCCACCAGTTTTGAAGAAATCATAGACCAAGTTCAGAAATACGACATACCCGAAGTCAGACAATCTGTCTCATGTTCCTAGGCAAAAAGGACGAACACGCCTCATATGCAATCGGGTTGCGAGACAGTCAGAGCAGTTCTGCTTCCTGGTTCAATTCTATTTGCACTATAAAAAAAGCGATGCTGTTTGGCATCGCTTTTTCTTTGACATTATTATGCAATTGCATCTTCAACGGACTGATAGCTTTCAGCCTTCGATTTCTTTTTCAGTCTTACATCAGGTTCACTTGGCAGCTTGAATAGGGGGATAAACCTATCGAGTCCAGTCAAAGTGAGAATTAGAATCGAGCCAACTGCAATCATTGCTGTAAAGTTGTATTTTATTAATGTCATCGGAGTAAATGTATATAATGGATAAACCATACTTGCAATACCCACATAGAAAGCAATATATACATGCCATGGAATCAGCTGAGAGCCGAATACGCCAAGCGCATCACCAAAAGTGGCATTTCTCAGACGAAGCGTGTACAGGTCTTCTTCACTGCCTTCAACATTATCGTCAAGCAATTCTTTAATCATAGGGCCAATTGTTACAATTTGTGCCATTTCGTCTGCGAGAGCTGCATTGCCGAGAATAGACAATGTGCCGTTCCAGAACATCAGCTGGCGTACATTTTGCGAAATCCTTGCGATACCTCTTGATAGGGGCGCAAACGCTTTCATCGTACCCATAATACCGCCAAAGGCGCCTACCCACATCATCATGACAATTACCCAAGAACCCGCACCTTCAAATCCTGCTGAAATGAGACCCAGGAATGACGAAACACTTTCTACAGTTCCTGCTGCAAGGCCGAAAACCAAAGATGATATAATGCCAAGACCCAGACATGCGACTGTCGGAACACCTTTAACCGCAACAATCAATACAAGAATCAGTGGAATGATCATAAACATTGGTACACCATTTTGTACTTGTACAAGAAGCTCTACGGCTGATGCTCTGGCTTCGCCCAGCTTCACCCAAACGTCTTGCGGTATTTGGTCAATGGCTTCTACAGCGCTTCCAACTTCTGTTGGCAAACCCATAGCTATACTCACAGCAAAGAAGACAACTGAAGCTGTAATCAGACATAAAATCGACCATACGCCTTGATGACGAATACGTTTTATGACCTCAACACGCTGAATACCCGAGCTTACGACTGTAGTATCTGAAATAAGTCCTATGTTGTCGCCAAAACATGCACCACCTGCAATTGCAGCCGTTGTCAGTGCAACATCACCGCCAACAATGTGGTTTAGCCATAAGAATACCGGTGCACAGGCAGCAAATGTTCCCCACGAAGTTCCCGTTGCCACTGATAGAACAGATGTCACCAGCAGGCCTGTCACTGCCACAGTACGTGCTGTCAGACCAAGTTTGAGTGCCATGATAACGATTGACGCACCTACACCTGTAGACATGAAGCACTCCGCCATTGCATAGGCAAGCATAAGAATAAAAAATACGAGCTGCATTTCTTTTACATTGTCAACAGCTGCATCAAGCAGTCTGTTAAACGTCAGTTTTTCTGTGAACATTGCCACAAGCGCAGCGTATAGTGTAGCAATTGGCGCAGCAAGCAATGCATCCATACCAGAAATCATTAAACCTGCCATTAAGAAGATCGGTGTTAATTTAATTATTGATATCATGATCATACTCCCCTTTTGAATATGCCTTTAGTTCAGTTCAGTACTCTACTTCTGCTTAAGCACCTTGATTATAGCAGAGATATTTTGCCAGTCAAAGATATTTTTTTCACAATTTCGAACTTTTTTTAATTCACTTAGAAAAATACAAGAAGATGCCTAAAAATACTGAAAACACAATTGCTTGAGTATTTTCAATTATGTGATAGTTTATAATTTTACCTGTATATTCATTAGTTTTCCAGATGTATTTTCTTGATTTTTTGCGTATTTCGTCAATTTATTAACATATTTTAACCTGTAAATTTTCTACCTTGATGCCTTTACATCATAAGCATCTATACATCTCTTCAGGCAAAAACGGATATATAAAAAGACCTTGGCATGAAATTGCCAAGGTCTGAGTCCTTGCTATGCTTATATGCCGATATCAGCTCACTTGAAATTTCGGCAGTTTAATTGTAAATGTGGTTCCTACACCAACTTCACTCTCAACGGATATTTCACCATCGTTCTCCATAATAAGCTGCCGGCATATGGCCAAACCAATACCCGTTCCATCAGATTTAGAAGTATAAAAAGGTTCAAAGACCTTTTCAATGGTATCCTTGGGGATGCCTGACCCACTGTCACTCACCTTGATAACAACCCTGTCCTTTTCAGGTGTTGCGACAAGATGGATGTGTCCACGCTCAGCCAAGGCTTCATAGCTGTTCATGACAAGGTTAATCAAAACCTGCTTCAGATGACTTGTGTCACCCCAGCAGATCAGTCCACCTGCATCTGCCATGAAGTTCACACGCTTCTCAACAACTTTCTGCTTGAAGAGGCGGTCGACTTCTTCAAACAGATCATCCAGCTCAACGTAATCCGGTTGGGAACTGTTGGGCTTGGTATAGTCAAGCAGGTTCATCAGCAGGACATTGAGTCGTTTGATTTCATCAGGTACAACACTCATGAAATAGTCCTGGAACTCATTATCATCCCAGTTTTTAGGAAGCTTTTTCACATATGCATCTATTGAGTTCAAAGGATTTTTCAGCTCATGGGCAATCCCGGCAGAGAGTCGGCTCAAGGAATTGAGCTTGTCATTCTGACTCAAGAGGTCCATAAGACCCTTTTCGTTTGTAAAATCGTTGATCAGAAGGATGGTTCCCTCCGTTCCTTCCGGTCCCTTTATTGGAATAAAGCTATACTGCACATGGACTGTTTCACCTGTTTCACGTTCAAAGGCAACCGCATCGGTATAGGCTCTCCCGGCCAAGGCATCCTGATAGCCTGTAACCTGAATTTTACTTGCAATATCAAGCCGTCTCCAGTCTTGCCCTAGCTTGATGCGTTCCTTAAGTATTTTACGTGCTGCCGAATTGTACTGGATAACACTTTGGGTATTGTCCATTACAATGATTCCGCTGGTGATACTCTCCAGTATATTGTCCTTCTGACGATTGCTTTTTTCAAGAAGCTGCTGATTCAAATGAAGTTCATCCGTTCTGCGCTGGACTTCTTTTTGCAGGCTGTGATTGAGCCAAATTACAAGCGAGATTCCCAGCATACTTACACCGAATACCAAGCCCAGTATAATGACCAGTTCGCCCATGTATCTTGGTTCTTTGCCCACAAACTCACCAAACCATCTGGAGTAGATTTTGTCATAGACAGAATTTTTCCGAATTCTCGCAAGACCTTCATTGAGGTCATCGCTCAGGGCATCATTCCCCAAGCGAACCGCTATGGCTGAAGGCTTTCCAACCAGTTCTTCGCCAACTATCTTGACCTGATCCCCAAGCTTGTCCTTTTGTATGATGTATTTACCAGTCAGACTATTTCCGACAACCGCATCTACATCACCACGCAGAAGGGCTCCAATCGCCTCTGGCTGACTGGCTACGCCCACGAGCTTGATGGATTCAATTTCTTCAAGATACTCCTGATTCACATCTGCGCTCTGATAGGCAACGCGCACATTTTTCAAATCATTCAAACCGGATATGTATGTTGTCTCTGCCCTTACAAATATGGCATCGGTGTGCTCAATTGTCGGATCTGTAAAAGCATAGGTTTCCATTCTCTTGTCCGTTATGGACATAAACTGGACAGCGTCCACCTGATTGTTTTCAAGGGCCTGCATGGCATCTTCCCATTCCATAGGAAGAAACTCCACTTTGTAGCCAGCTTCCTTTGCAACAGCATTCATGATATCTACAGCATAACCTTTGAATTCACCATTTTCATCAATGTATTCATAGGGTGGGTAATTGCTGTCACCTGCAACATGGAGGATTTTATCCTCAGCAAACGAAGGTAAGACGGCGCATATTGAAAAAACAAGAGCCATTAAGACAAAGACTTTATACAGTTTTTTTAGCACGTACACCCCTCCTTTACTGATGTAGAAACACGTTTATCCATATTAAGGTATGTGCATTTTCGTGCACAGCTCAATAGTATATATCTCCACACTGTATAGAATAGCAGATATTCGACAAAATTCCTATTTATTTGACAACAATAAGCTCACATTTTCATAACATTTAACAAAGAACAAAAAAAGACTGAGTATGGATTCACACTCAGTCTCTTAAGACTTAATTGATATGCGCTTTTGCAGGTCGTGTCATGCTTTTCCCTTTTTCCCGTTGGTCCAGTACATACATGGCTATGATGGAGATTGTCATGAGGGCAGAAATCAAATGCCAGGCCTTAGCGATGGCCATATACTCAAGTGCAATTCCCATCAAATACGGACTGACCGTATGTCCAAGTCCTATGATCATTGGGAGTACCGAGTTCATGCGTCCGCGGTGGGAAGCCGGTGTATGGTTGATAATAAACGGCATAAAGCTGATTACGACAATAATCTCACCAAGCGTCATTAGAAATACAGTCAGGAAAAATGCCGGCTTTGTATCAATGAACCCTAGAACACCAAAGCCAAACAGGTAGAAGAAGCCACCGATGACGATACGCCATGTATTTCGTCTGCCATCCAGCTTCGAAGTCAGGTATGGTGTGAATAGGATTACTATAAGACCGTTAAAGCTCGCAAGCAATCCATAAAGCGCCGCACCCGATTTACCGTAGACTTCAGATGCATGCAGGGGAATCAGGAAGGACCACTGCTGATATACGAAATTGTATCCGAGCATAATCAGTGAGAAATAGATGAGTATTGGCCGGTTGAGGATAACCCGGAAAATACTGCCCTCTTCATTCTTTTCTGCGTCTGATAGGGCTGTGTCGTCTTTTGAGAGGCCAATGGTTTCCGGAATCATTAGAACGATGAGTGCAACTCCAATCAAAGCCGTTACAGCATCTCCCATGAAGAAGAGGAAAAACATCCTTTTTGAAAAGAGAAGCCCCCCCAGTGTTGGCCCAATGGCAAACCCCAGGTTGAAGCCCAGGTATGTCAGCGAGAATGCATTCTCTCTATTTTCCTTATTTGTCAGGTCTGCGACAAGGGCGCCGTGTGCCGGGTCGGACATGCCATAACAAAACATTGCAGCCATGAGCATGACCAGGGTCATCATGGTAATCGGCATAAATGCGCAAACCATGTAAAACAGGGCTGCGATGGTATCAAAGATCACCAGGATTTTTTTTCGCCCTATGCTGTCTACAAGTTTTCCACCAAGCAAACTGCTAAAGGTGAAAATGAAGCCACCAATCATCATTACAAATCCGGACTCCTTTGGAGACATGTTAAGCTCCTGATTCATGAGTATAATCAGCAGCGGAAACACAAATACCCCCATGGCATTGATTACACGCGCAAAGAAAATCACGTAGATTTCCCGCGGTAGCCCTCTATATGCTTTTAAATAGTTCATTATCATCTGTTTCATGTTTATCACCCGTCCGCTTTCCACATCTGTCATACATCGATGCAAATCATGGCATGAAAGATTCAGCGTTCGCTTCGAGTACTGTGTTTAATAGTTACCCATTTCAGGGATTTCAATTCAACTTAACATTAAACTTTATTTAACGTTAAGTTTATTTTACTCGTTTCTTTTAATGGTGTCAAGTCTTATAGTGTGACTGGTCAAGCTCTCATTTGATTTCTACATTAAAAAAGAAGACATTCACAGTTTTCATGCGAACATCTTCTTCAAATCATTTCATGTTTCTGTTAAACACCACAAGTACATCTGGCTCTTCCAGATCCCACTTAAAACCAAACTCTTCGATTCTGGTCTTTTCAATATACGCCTTGATATTGCGATTTAGCCCGACCGGATTCAATGGGGGTATTACATCTTCATTAAAAGTAAAATACATCTTCGGGGTAATCGCACATCCACTTACGCCTACACGCCTTGGAACGACGCCATCATACGTCTGCTTTCTCAGATGGTCGGCCAGGCGCGAGAACAGTGCAGTCTCTCTGTATGGGTTGTCCAGAAGCCTTGAATCTGCCAGTCTGATTTCAAACTGTATTAACCGATCCATGGTTCCTCCTTCCTCACGCGAATATAACATACCCCCAAAACTTAAAATATAACAAAACATCAATATTCTTTATACAGGCATGCTGTAAAATGGGTATAAGGGGACCACACAGTATTTTCATCACACGCTTTCCACCATCGAAAACCGGCTTACAAGACTATTGTATAAAGGAGTTGCCTTATGTATACACTGCCTGAGCTCGAACCGAACTTTGACCTGCGCCACCGCGCACGGTCCATCCTCCAGGATAATTGGTGGCCATGCATCAGCATCACAATCATATATTTGATTGTTCAGTTTGTCCTGAACAGGATTCCCATTATTGGCAGTCACATCAGCTTTATTATTTCAGGACCCCTCAATTTGGGATTTGCAATTTTCTATTTGAACTTCATACGTTCTGAAGACCCGGACTACAATGACTTTTTCGCAGGATTTCAAGATTTTGGAAGAAGTCTCGCCGCAATCATACTGCTAGCTGTCTTTATTCTTGCATGGGCAGTCCTGCTCGTTATTCCAGGTATCATTGCCGCGTATAGATATTCCATGACCTTTTATATTTTGTCAGACAATCCGGATATAAGTGCGATTGATGCCCTGCGCCTTAGCTCCGACATGATGGAAGGGGCAAAAATGAAGCTCTTCCAGCTCCACTTGAGCTTTATAGGCTGGGCCCTTCTTACAGCCCTAACCGCTGGAGTTGGTCAGGTCCTTCTCATTCCTTATGTCATGACGAGTCAAGCCTACTTCTATGAGAACCTGAAGGCTGCCTATGAGGCAGATGTGTATCCAGTGCTGGAATAATGGACAGGGCAATCTACGATTGCCCATGTCGTTAGATACGCTTTTGCTGATTTACTTTTTAGTCAGTAGAATAATGGACAGGGCAATCTGTGATTGCCCATGTCGTTAGGCGCGCCATATACTCAAAAATAAGAGAAGACCCAGTTTTGTGCGAGCACAACTGGGTCTTCTCTTATTTTTGAGTGCATTGCTTTGTCTTTTACGGATTCTTACAAATCCAATATTTTCATTATTTTCAGGGCGGTTTGCAGGCCGTAGCGCTCGCCTTCATCATCCAGGTTCTTACCTGTGATTTCCTGAATTCTGTTGATTCTGTAGAGGACTGTATTGTAATGCGTAAACAGTTTCTCTGACATTTTCTTCAGATTGCCATTGGTTTCAAAATAAATTATAAGTGACTTAACGAGTTCCGTGTCCCGTTTTCTATCATAAATAACCAGCGGCTTGAGTGTTGCTTCATAAAAACTTACAAGCTCCTCTTTCAGATGATCCTGACAGAATATCTTATAAATGCCCAAATCTTCAAAATCAATGATTGTATCATCGACAAAGTTTACAGAAGCTTCAACTGCCTTTTCAGCATCACGGAGAGACTTATAGGTATTTTCAAGCCCCTTGTAGACACGTCCGATTCCAATTCTGAAATTCAGGGCGTTCATCTTGGTGTTGAGGATGTTCTCTATGGTCACAGCAGACTGCGAAGCATTCTTAGCATGCTCGTCCCGACTCCTCCACATATAGAGTATGTGGATTTTCCTGCCCTTGTTCGCCATCAAGTATGTTCTAGAGCCGTCACGACACGCCAGGTCTATCATGTACATAGCCTTAATCAGCGCCTGACTGTAGGCACTGTCATCCTGAGTTTCATTGGATCCCTCTTCAAACATGACCGTCAGGATACTATAATGACCCTCTTTGTCGAACCGGTAGTAGTTCGCACGCTCCAGCGCCTTTTCCTTACGCTTCTGATCAAGAGATATCAGATCTTCGAAGAACTCCGCCTTGTATTTGTTCTCAACCTCTTGTACAGAGATACGCTTGAGAAACTCCATGGCAATCACATTGGAGGTAGATTCAAGACTTAGAACATCGAAGTTTGTCAGTTCTCTCCAAATACCATAGGTAATCAGATGGCCGTATACATTGTTACGCACAATAATCGGCACCATCAACCGGTCCACTGTCTGACCGCTGATAATAACCTGATCCTTCGATGACTTATTGGATTTAAAGCTCGACTTGCTTTTTCTAAGACTCTGGTTTATATCTTCAACAAGGACCTTATAGAGGGCATCAGTACTATCGCCAATATGAATGCATTCCTCAAAGTGATGATCTTTTACAAGAATAGGATTTTCAATGCTTTTGGCAAGGTTGCCCAAAATATCCTCAATGCCGCCACCTTTAAGCACGGCTTTCATATTATCCTTATGAAGTGTTTCAACTTTTCGAATTATGGACGACTGTCTGTCGAATATTTCCTTAAAAACAGGCGTCATAATATCTGTAAATGGCACATTGTAATCGAGTTCAATAATTGGAAACTTGAGCTCATTTGCCATGTTTACAACCTCATCAGGCAGCTTGTCCAAATACGGATACACTTTGATGCCAATGCCGGATAGCTTCTTGCGGCTGCTCTCCTTTATGAGATTCAGTTGTGTTGTCAAGTCAGATGTCTTAAAGAAGTATGCCGTAGTTAAAAGAAACTCTCCACGGTCCACCCAATTTAGAATATCTGGGTCTGCCATAACATTTACTTGAGTGATGATGTTGTTCAGGCCATCCTCGCCTGCAAGAATTGTGCAATTTTTCATGCTATCCATTTTCAAAATATCCCGGATGGCTACGCCTGTTTCTCTTATCACTATTCCACCTTCTTCATCTGGTATGGTTTATAAATTTAATATAAGATTATCATAACAATATCAATTATACAACAAATTCCTTTGTTACTATATACTAAATAAAAATAAGCTGAGGGAAATCCATCGATCTTTCCACAAAAAAGAGACGCTTATGCAAGCGTCTCCGTTCACGCATTCAGTATTCAGTTCTACTTTTCAGCAGGCGGTAATGTAAAGCCGCCTTCACTGAAGGAAACCATCTCTGATTCCATATGAAGCGCTGCATTCAAGATGCCAAACATCAATGCCGCACCTGTACCTTCCCCAAGGCGCATATCCATTGCCAGGGGCGGATCAAGCTCCAAATATCCTGCTGCAATCTGTGCACCTGGCTCCATGGACCGATGCGAGGGAATCAGATACCCTTTGACTTCCGGCTTGATTGTCACCGCGAGCGTCGCAGCTGCAAGGGCTATGAAACCATCTACAATTACTGGAACATTTCTTGAAGCACATCCCAATATGACACCTGCCATACCACCAATATCAAGGCCGCCAACCTTGGCCAGCACATCAACACCATCCCTTGGATCTGGCTGATTGATTGAAATGGATTTTTTAATGACATCCACCTTGTGCTTGACCAAATCTCTAGGAAGATTCGCACCCGGCCCTGTAACGATTTCAGGATCAGTTCCTGTTATCACTGAAACAATGGCCGATGATGGTGTGGTATTGGCGATTCCCATCTCACCAATGCCCATTATTCTGGTGCCTTCATCAATTTTCTGACAGGCTACTTCTATGCCAACTTCGAGAGCCTTAATGGCTTCCTCTCGACTCATTGCCGACCCCTTTGCCAGGTTATGTGTGCCCTTTGGCATGATTTTTCTGTGAAGCACTTCCGTGCCGCTCATATCTGCATCGATGCCGATATCGACGACGACGACTTCTGCGCCCGCCGCCTTCGACAGAGCGCAGACCCCAGTGAGTCCCTTTGTCATATTCACAGCCTGAACCATGGTTACCGCTCGCGGACTGACCGCAACACCTTCTTCAAATACGCCATGATCAGACGCCATGACGACAATGGCCTTCTTATCGAGTGTCGGCTTCATGGTCTTCTGTATCCCGCAAAGCTGTACAAAGTAAGATTCAAGCTTACCTAGACTGCCCTCCGGCTTTATCAAATCATCGACTCTAAATTTTGCACTTTCCATGGTCTTGCTGCATACGGGTTGGATTTCTTGAATCACGCGTTCAAGCATAGCGCTTCCTCCTTATAATGCATGCAATAAAAAAACGACACCTCGTCGCGGCATCGCAGTCTAAGTCGTGATTCAGTTTTCTTCTTTATATAGAAGAACCACGACATTTGCATGCGCAAACAATCGTGGACGTTACCATAATCCATTTAATATCCATTCTGCTGGCAGGTCTCCTGGCTCAGTATCAACGTTCATTTCGCCTTCCCAACTTTCGCAGTCAGTGGCATGTGAAACAAACTCCTCATTACAGTGGCGGGACCGCGCTGGAATTGAACCAGCTTCCCTATTCTCCCTTGCGGGCACCTTCAGAAATATAAATTTGTCGAGCACATAAGCTCTATATGTATTATAAACGAAGACGGCACGGCAAATCAATAACCTTTATTGATATTTATTTGTGCAATCTAACGATTTCTCATGTCGCTTGAAGCACTTAATTGTCCCTATTTGAATCGCAATGTACAGAGCAATCTTACGATTGCTCATGTCGTTAGGCACGCCATATACTTGAGTACAGAAGAGGCTCAATTTTTGTGCGAGTACAAATAAAACCTCTTCTGTACTCAAGTGCACTGCTTTGCCTTTTACGCAAAAAGGACCGTCCTAAGACGGTCCTTGTAATTGTTCTATTAATTCGCTCGCCAGAGCATGTAAGAATTTATATCTTAGTAGTTACCTTGTGCGTGCATTGCTTCTGCAACTTTTAGGAAGCCTGCGATGTTAGCACCAGCAACTAGGTCGTAACCGAAGCCGTATTCTTCAGCAGCTTTCATAGAGTTGTCATGGATGTTAACCATGATTTGGTGAAGCTTAGCGTCAACTTCTTCTGCAGTCCAAGACATTCTCATAGAGTTTTGAGACATTTCTAGAGCTGAAGTAGCAACACCACCAGCGTTAGCTGCCTTAGCAGGACCAACTAGAACGCCATTCTTTTGTAGGTAAGAAAGTGCTTCGTTAGTTGTAGGCATGTTTGAACCTTCGCAAACGAACTTGATGCCGTTAGCAACGATCTTCTCAGCATGCTCCATGTGGATCTCATTTTGAGTAGCACATGGGATAACAACGTCAACTTTAACGCCCCAAGGTCTTTCGCCAGCGAAGAACTCAGCACCAAACTTGTCAGCGTAATCTTTAACACGGTCGTTACCAGAAGCACGCATTTCAAGTAGGTAGTTGATTTTTTCGTCAGTGTTAACACCATCAGCATCGTAAACGTATCCGTCTGGACCAGATAGAGTAACAACTTTACCGCCTAGGTCACGGATCTTGATGCAAGCGCCCCAAGTTACGTTACCGAAGCCTGAAAGTGCAACAGTTTTGCCTTCGAATGAAGTACCTTCATGCTTAAGCATTTCTTCACAGAAGTAAGTGATACCGAAGCCAGTAGCTTCTGGACGGATTAGAGAACCACCGTAAGGTAGACCTTTACCAGTTAGAACGCCATTTTCGAATGCGCCACGGATTCTTCTGTATTGTCCGTATAGGTAGCCGATTTCACGACCGCCAACACCGATGTCGCCAGCAGGAACGTCAACGTCAGGACCGATGTGTCTGTATAGCTCAGTCATGAAAGACTGGCAGAAACGCATAACTTCAGCGTCTGATTTACCGTTAGGATCGAAGTCAGAACCACCTTTACCGCCGCCGATTGGAAGACCAGTCAGTGAGTTCTTGAAGATTTGCTCGAAACCTAGGAATTTGATGATTCCGATGTAAACTGATTTGTGGAAACGTAGACCACCTTTATAAGGTCCGATAGCACCATTGAACTGAACACGGAAACCTCTGTTAACTTGAAGTTTACCAGCATCGTCAACCCAAGGTACACGGAATGCGATTTGTCTTTCAGGCTCAGCCATTCTCTCAAGAATGTTTGCTTCTACCCACTGTGGGTTCTTTTCTAGAACTGGAGCTAGTGAGTGGAATACTTCTTCAACAGCTTGTAGAAATTCTGCTTCGCTTGAATTTCTAGCTTTAACACGATCCAATACTTCTTGAATGTAAGACGTCATTTGAACCTCTCCCTTTATGTGGTTTAATCATTTGGAAATCTGACTCTCAGATTTCGTTATCTAATTGCCCTTCTGAGGGCTAAAAACGATGTGACTTTCAAAGCCAAATGCAAGTCAGCAATCGTTTTCCTGCAATATTTTTAAAAAATGGCTCCGCTTTTAACGTAATTTATAGCCATTCCACCTCGAATTGCCTTATTTTTGAAATGTTCACTTTCGAAAATTGCAAATCATGTAATATTTATAAGTTTTTATGTATAAATTTGCATTCGTGTATTCATATACATCTCAAATTTCATGTCCAACACGAGCTTCAAATGGAGTATAACATATGATTTTTCGTTTGTAAACAGTCTTACATTATTTTAAAAATAAATTTTTTACAACAACATTTACGCGCTTTACATTAAATCCGGTCATATGCTCAACAGCTGATTTTACCTTAGTTTGAACCTCATATCCAACTTCAGTCAATTTGCATCCAAGCACAAAAACACCTTCAACATCCAGGAAAATTTCATCGTTAATTTTCTGAATTTTGAATTTACTCATTTTGTGGAAGCCTTCAATGTTTTTAGTTGCACGGCTTGCAATCTGCATAATTGTCTTATTAGACACTGTATAATTACCCATATATGAGAAAGTCGGACGCATAACTGTCTTCTCTCCGATTTCAACATCCTTGTCACGTCTTCTTACGAAGGCCTTGACCGCATCCAAAAAATAGCCTGAGAAGTCTTTTTTTATCTCCAGTGTAGGCAATGGAATAACGTGTTTTCCATAGCGCATACGCTGATATTTTGCCTCATCTATTTCTTCCTGCGTTGCTATATCTTCAATATGAATAATCTCCTTAATTTCAGGTAGCCCCAGCGACGCTGCAATCTGCTTCACCATCCTGTCAGAAGTACCAAGGAGCAGCACCTTCTTAGGGCTAAATTCATTTAGCGCTTCAACGGCTTCGTTTCTGTGATCTTCATGGAAAAACAGCGCACGCTTGACCGCTGAAATCTTCGTCTGTTCCTTCTTTGCAGAACGTCCTGCAAGCTTTCGCGTTCCATTTATCAAAACACCATCATCGACGACCAAATCAATATTCTTTTCATGGGCAACACCCATTGCTCGATAGCTTTTTCCGGTACCGGCTTTGCCGACAAGTGCATATACTTCCATCTCTTTAAGTCTCCTAATATATCTTCACTGTCTAAATTGACACATCCATTATATCAATTTCCCGCCCAGGAACAAATAAACATTCTGTGAATCATGAGTAAAACTTTGACACCCAAAGCTACTGAAATTGCTCGGTTTGTGATAATAGTTTTCAATTAATTGTTTTTGTATTGAAAATCATTATACATTAGCGTTTTTTTTCTAAATTTCCTTTGATTTAATTGTTTCAAAAAAAATCATTGGGTATAATGCACTTGAGGTTACTCGTAACCACGTTAACGAAGAAAGTACATATTTAAATCCTAGGAGGAAATTATCATGGCATACGTAATTAACGATTCATGTATCTCTTGTGGCGCTTGCGAGCCTGAGTGCCCAGTTAGCTGTATCTCTGCTGGCGACAGCATCTACACAATCGACGCTGGTTCTTGCATCGACTGTGGCGCTTGCGCTAACGTTTGTCCAGTTGACGCTCCACAACCAGAATAGTTTGGAGCCGGTCTAACCGGAACAGATCAAGACTAAAACACCAACATTTGTTGGTGTTTTTCTTTGCGAAAAAGACAAAGCCGAGCATAAAAATAGTGGAAATCCATAAATTTGAGTTCACTCACATTTATGGATTTCCACTATTTTTTATATTAGTCGTGACTAACGACTTGAATGACATGGTAATGTCATTCAGTGCTCGGTTTTATTCAATTGAACCAATGACTAGAATGACACGCCAATGTCATTCAGTGCCCACCTTTATTCAAACAAACTAACGACTAGAATGGCACGCCAATGCCATTCAGCGCTCGGCTTTATTCTATCAAACTAACGACTTGAATCGCATGCAATGCCATTCAGTGCCCGCCTTTATTCAATCGAACTAACGACCAGAACAGCACGCCAGTGCCCCAATCCCCCGCAAACGAAAAAGACCCAGTCAACATCAAATGCCGACCAGGTCCTCAATATTTCAACTCAACATTAGCAAATATCGCCTTTTACACGTGCATAGACCTTCTGAATGGACATGCCCTGTACAAGCGTTGAAAATGCAACGACTGCATAGGTGCTCGTCACGATGAAGTAATACTCGCTGCCATGGAAATACTTTGATGTTCCAAGCGCCAGTGCGATACAAATCCCACCTTTAAGACCGCCCCAGGTAAGGAGCTTTGACAGTGCAATCTGGTCCTTGCGTTTTCTCTCTTTTGTATAGTTCTCCACCTGCATTTTTGTATCTCTGCTGAAGAAGTATACAGGCCCTAAAATGGACACAAAACGGGCTATGAGCGCCATGAGAATTGCGGACACAAATATGATGATAAAACCGTTTGTCGAGTGCAGGAAGAGTACCGAGAAGCCAATGAGGATATAGAGAATCCCGTTCAGCATCTTATCGACAACCTTCCAGAACACATAGAAATTGGAGTAGTAGGTTTCGTTGTCTTCATGAATCCGATGCATATTGCTAGCAAAGAAGATGCCTACAACAACTGCAGCAGTAGGACCAGACACGCCAAAATACTCGCTGAGCGCATAAGATGTCGTTACAGCTGCCAGGCTTACTATGATTTCAAGGTGCTTCTGGTTGGTAGACTTGAAGACCATGAACAGTAAGAATGATACGCCAAGTCCCAGAATGACTGCACCGAAAATGCTGGTTGTTATCGTTTGGAAAAAGCTCACTGTCGGATCTACGCCAACTGCATTGCTTATCTCTGTGAAGGTTACAAAAAGCGCGACGGCAATCCCGTCATTGAAAAGTGATTCACCTTCCATGATGAGGGAGATGCGTTCAGGTAACCCTGCCTTTTTCAAGATGCTCATTGCAGAAATCGGGTCTGTCGGCGCAATGATGCTACCCAGAATACACGACTCAATAAATGACATTTGAAGCCCAACAAAACGTGCTACAAAATAGGCCATGGTTGCATACAGAAGTGTCGCCACAAAAGTTGAAAAGAATGCAAGTGATGAAATCAAATACTTGTCATGGGTCAAATCGTGAAACTTGATTTTCGCCGAACCGCTGAATAAGAGAAAACAAATGAATCCGTTCATGATAATTTCGTTGAGATCAAGTCCGTTGAAGGCTTCAGCAAAACTGACAAATGTCGTAATGCCAAACATCTCAAGAATCAAAATAATCATCGATATCAGAAATGCGGTTGTCATAAGACCAATTTCCACAGGCAGCTTCAGGACTTTCTCGTTGAAGAAACTGATGGAAATAAGTCCAATGAAAATCATAGACATCAGGCTAAGTAGATCATAATTCAGTAACATAATTCACACTCCCAATTTCATTTTGATGTGTTGCGGATATGTATGACTTGAATATCCCCATATACTGCTGTGTACAAAGACCAGCATTCAAGTCCGTACAGATTTCGCAGGTCCTATTTTGTTTTTTTGAACCCAGTTCCCCATTATATGCTTCTCTTTTAAAATTTCAATCCCTTTTTTCACAACTTCTTCATGAATACGTTTTCTAATCTCATACCCAACTTATGCCATTTGCACCAGATAACCTGCCCTAACCCCGCTTTTACACCACAAAAAAACTGCTCCAATCGATCAATCCCAATCAGAACAGCTTTTATTCATTTTCATCGATATTGTATTTTCCAACCATGGTCTGGTTTATACGGCTCAGAAACTTCAGAACTGCCTTTTGCTCATTGATTGTCGAATTCTCCATGACAAATCCAACCAGGTCATTCTCCTGCTCCTGAAGCTTTTCAAACAAGGCACGACCCTCATCGGTCAGATTCAGAAGATATACCCTGCCATCATAAGGTGACCGCTGCTTTTCAATGTATCTGCCCTTTGACAGCTTGCTGATGCTTGTTGACACAATACCTCTATCCACATCGATTTCATTGATCAGATCGTATATGGACATATCGTCCTTGAGTCCGACAAGTCTGAGCACCATGACATCGACAAAGCTGAACTTCTCGTTTCGTCCATTGATCTTGAGCCCACGCCGATCCACTGACAGTAACTTGGTCAGCACACGCTCCATCATGATTTCTATTTCGTTATACAAATGTGCCAAGTCCATCACCGTCCTACATTCTGTATTACACACGATTCATTACTAATTGATAATCAATTTCGTTTATTATAGCACAGGCATAATTGTACGTAAAGTGGGCCTTTTTTGGCCGACTATTCAGTCACCTTAAAAAGAGTTACATTTTTTTCCATTCACCTTATTCATTGAAATATGCGTGCTTGGCACCGATTTAAGACCTATTTTCCATAAAACCGCTAAATACCCATATTTAAAAACAAAATACCTGAAAACGTTATCAATACTGTATTTCGATTGCATTTCAGATTTAGAGGCGTATAATGGGTTTTGGCTTTAATATAAGAGAAGAGGTGAAAACAGTGTTCAACAGAACCTTCTGGATGTGTTTGATTGCACTTATCGCACTTACTATGGCAAGCGGTCTGGCAAGTACAGATCAAAGTTACGCACATGGAAACACGCATACCAATCAAGATCAAAAAACAACGAAGAACTCTGAAGCTTTCATTACCGAAGCGCATTTCTACGGTGTACCGACGTTCAATATCACAACTGATGAAAATGGGGATTCGAGTCAGTCAGATAATGAGCATGAGGTGTTACGAAGGCAATTTTGGGGTATTTCGATTCAATAGAGCTATGTAGTCACTGGAAAAGAAAAATATTTTTTGGGGGGACACGATAATGTCTAATCATTTAATCGTAGCAATCGCAATATTTACGATCACTTATATGATTATCATGTCTGAAACACTTCACAGAACAGTCGTAGCACTCTTTGGCGCTGTTCTCATGCTGGTATTCAGCGTTGAAGGACAAGAACAGGCCGTTCATCACATTGACACGAACACAATTGGCCTGCTCATTGGAATGATGATCATCGTAAGCATTTTGAAACGCACAGGCGTATTCGAATATCTCGCTATCCGTTCTGCTAAATTAGCCGGAGGCGAACCTTGGAAGATTCTCGTAATGCTGTCTACCATAACTGCCATATCTTCCGCACTTCTTGACAACGTTACAACAATTCTACTTATCATACCGGTTACACTCGTAATTACCGAAGCCATGGATATCAACCCGCTTCCATTTGTAATTACAGAGACGATGATGTCCAACATCGGCGGTACTGCAACTCTGATTGGTGATCCACCCAACATTATGATTGGTAGTGCGGTCGGTCTCAGCTTTGTGGACTTCATTGTAAACCTCGCACCTATAGTTGTCCTTATTTTCATTGTGAACATCTTTATACTTAAATTCATCTTCAAGTACAAGATGCATGCGACAGACCAGCAGAAAATGCGCGTTATGAACATGGACGAATCCGTAGCCATCAATGATAAGAAGCTTCTTATCAAGGGCGGTATTGTCATGGCACTGACCGTTGCCGGCTTCATGCTCCACGCAGAACTTGGCTTTGAATCAGCTACAGTTGCCCTCTTCGGTGCCTCACTTTACCTTCTAATCAGCAACATTGACCCTGAAGATATTCTGCTTGAGGTTGAATGGCCTACCATCTTCTTCTTTGCTTCTCTTTTCATTCTGGTAGGCGCACTGGAAGATGTCGGTGTTATTGAATTCCTGGCTGAAAAAATGGTATCGATTACAAAAGGGGATATTGCGACATCCTCAGTCGTAATTTTATTCGGTTCATCTATTGCATCTGCATTTCTAGATAATATTCCATTTGTTGCAACAATGATTCCACTCCTTCAGAACTTTGGTGTTCAGACTGGACAGAACATAGATGTACTCTGGTGGTCCCTTGCTCTTGGCGCATGTCTTGGTGGCAACGGTACACTTGTTGGCGCATCGGCAAACGTCATCGCTTCTGGTATTGTTGAAAAGCACGGCAAAAAACTTTCATTCATGGCCTATTTTAAAGTTGGTTTTCCTTTAATGATCGTTTCTGTTGTACTCTCATACGGATATATTGTGTTAAGATATCTATAATAGAAATGGAGGGGTTTCGATGCGTAACAAATACATTAATGCAGAAATCATGCAGCAATCCATGAAGCTTAAGCAAATGGGCGCTGATGTTACTGTAATCAACAGCAAGCTCTGCTATATATCATTTGATGTATCCGGTTTTAAAGTGTCTTATGTATATAATGTCAATAAGAGAAACAAGTACTTCCTTGAAAGAATCAAGCCGTATCCACTTCCACTGAGGGAGTTTGATAACGAGGATGATGTCATCAACATCATCAATATCGACTTGAGTCAGTTCAAGAATGCAATCAAGAGCCATAATATCGATCAGTTTATCGCCCTTGCGCGAAAGCTCGATCTGGTATTTCATAAATTCGAGGATCTTTTCCTCTACTACAACCTGCCAGAAGCAGAAACTAACCGTCTTTTCAATGAAATACTTGATTTTGAAGACGACATGGAACGCATTAAAAACAGCATAGAGCGTATCTGCTTTGACAAGGAACCTGAGTTCCTCAAATAATCAAGCAACAAGCGGCAATCCCTGTGAAATTTCACGGTGATTGCCGCTTTTTATTTTGGAAATTTCTTTTCTTATTTAATAGTAAGTCTTTTCTAGAAAATCAATGAGACTTCTCGACGCCTTTGTAAGATATTGATCCGTACGCCAAGCAAGACATATGCGTATGGGCATTTCTTTTCCAAGAGGTCTGAAGGTCATGCCCTCCGTCCCTACAGCAAGTTCCTTAAATAGAAAGGAAATTCCCACCCCTTGAACAACAAGACTCTCAAGGGTCTTCAGCTGATTTGTAGAAACAGCTGTCCTGGGCCTGATGCCGGACTCCTCAAAATAGGCTTTGAGCACTTCACGGTGATAAAACCCTTTTTTTAGCATAATAACCTGCTCATTTTCGATTTCCTTGGCTGTAATGACCTCAAAGGCGTTTAGAGGATGATTTTCACTTAGACAGGCAACAATTTCCGTTTTGAGTATTTCGTGCGTCCTGAGGCGTTTATCTTCTTCTGAAAGGATAATGATTCCAAGGTCCACCTCACCGTCAATGATTTTGCGTTTCACTTCGAGCGATCCCTCTTCACTGAGGAGCAGGTCTACAGCTGGATGCTCCGCCTTATACCGTGTTAAAATGCGCGGAAAAAGAATCGTGCCAATCATGGGTGGAACACCCAGGCGAATGGTACCCACATGCGATGTACTCAGGTCTGCCATTTCCCTTTTCACATTCTCAAATTGAAGGACAAGCCCCTTTGCCTTCCTATATAATATCTCACCTTTATCGGTCAGTCTCAGCTGACGGCGTGATCTGTCAAAGAGATCGAAACCCAGTTCATCCTCCAGCTGGCGTATGCTGTTTGACAAAGAAGGCTGTGCAATGTGAAGCGCCTTGGCAGCACGGGTCATATTCATCTGTTCACATACAGCGATAAAGTACTCAAGTTTCCTTATATCCACAGTAGCCTCCTAAACCATCATAGTTTATAACTATTATAATATAGATTTTTGATATTTTAAAACTATCTTTATGCATGATACTTTAAATACAATAAGAGCAACCACTATTCTAAGGAGGTCAATTATGACAGTTTATGAAAAATCACTTGAAGCACATAAGCAGCATAAGGGCAAAATCAGCGTTACCAGCAAGATGACAGTGAAGGACAGAGAAAGTCTCAGCATTGCCTACACACCGGGTGTCGCAGAGCCATGCCGCGTCATTGCCGACAACAAGGCTGCCGTATACGACTACTGCTCAAAGGGCAATCTTGTCGCTGTCGTTTCTGATGGTTCCGCAGTTCTCGGCCTTGGAAACATCGGTGCTGAAGCTTCCATGCCAGTTATGGAGGGCAAAGCCATCCTTTTCAAGAACTTTGCAGATATTGACGCTTTCCCGATCTGTCTGGATACGCAAGATACAGATGAAATCGTTCAGATTGTCAAAGCCCTTCAGCCAAGCTTCGGCGGCATCAACCTCGAAGACATCGGGTCTCCGCGCTGCTTTGAAATCGAAGACCGTCTCATTAAGGAACTGGATATTCCCGTATTCCACGATGACCAGCACGGTACTGCAGTTGTTGTTTCTGCTGGCGTAATCAACGGCCTTCGTCTTGTGAACAAATCCATTGAGAATGTAACGGCTGTCCTCAACGGTCCGGGTGCGGCAGGTACTGCTATCGCCAAAATGCTTCTTGACCTCGGCATTGGCAATATGATCATCTGTGACGAAAACGGCATCCTCGATGCTGAGCGAGATGACATTGCACCTCACAAACGCGACCTTGCCCTCCAGACCAATAAGGATGGAAAAAAAGGCACTCTTTCAGACGCGCTTGAAAATGCCGATATCTTCGTTGGCGTTTCTGTTGCAAACTGTGTTACAGGAGAAATGATTTCCAAAATGAACAGTGATGCCATTGTATTTGCTATGGCCAACCCTACGCCTGAAATCATGCCTGAGATCGCAAAAGCTGCAGGCGTGCGCGTCATGGGTACAGGCCGTTCGGACTTCCCAAACCAGATCAATAACGTCATTGCATTCCCTGGTATTTTCAGAGGGGCGCTTGATGCTGGCGCGACTCAAATCAATGCTGAAATGAAGCGTGCATCCGTCTATGCCATAGCAGATATCATCTCCAAGTCAGAGCTGTCTGAAGACTACATCATTCCAGACCCATTTGACCCAAGAATCGTCGATCAAGTAGCAAAAGCAGTTTCTGAAGCTGCACAGAAAACGGGCGTTATCAGAAAATAATTTTCATTTCAAAAAACACAGGGGCTGCTGCAGACAGAATCATTGATTCTATCCGCAGCAGCCCCTTTTTCCTATTCAATCCCTGCGCTATATATTAGTTCTTAAAGCTGTGTACCGGTGCCGGAATACGTCCGCCACGCTGGATCAGCCTTTCGCTTGAGCATCCATGTGTTGGCATGATTGGTGCATAGCCAAGAAGACCACCGAAATGTGCCTCTTCACCAACACCTTTGCCAATTACAGGTATGATTCGTACAGCGGTTGTCTTATGATTGATCATACCGATTGCCGCTTCATCAGCAATCATTGCTGAAATCGTCGTTGCAGGTGTGTCGCCTGGAATGGCAATCATATCGAGACCAACACTGCATACACAAGTCATGGCTTCAAGCTTGTCCAGCGTCAACTCGCCAGAGCTTGCAGCCGCAATCATCCCTTCATCTTCACTGACTGGTATGAAAGCGCCGCTTAAGCCCCCTACGTGTGAAGATGCCATAATGCCACCCTTTTTAACCGAGTCATTCAGCAGGGCTAGGGCAGCCGTCGTACCATGACCGCCTGTCACATCCACACCGATTTCTTCAAGAATACGTGCAACACTGTCTCCAATTTCCGGTGTTGGTGCAAGCGACAGGTCTAAAACGCCAAATTCCACACCAAGACGCTCAGCTGCCGTCTTGCCGATTAGCTCGCCGGCACGGGTGATTTTGAAAGCCGTTTTCTTAATTGTTTCGCATACCGCTTCAAAGGACTCACCTTTAACCTTTTCAAGTGCTGACTTCACAACGCCTGGACCACTTACGCCCACGTTGATGATGACATCCGCTTCACCCGGGCCATGGAAGGCACCTGCCATAAATGGGTTATCTTCCACAGCATTGCAGAAGGCAACGAATTTCGCACAGCCAAGGGAATCCTGGTCTTTTGTCTTCTCTGCAATTTCAAGTATGGTTGTTCCGAGCAGCGCAATAGCGTCCATGTTGATGCCCGAACGGGTGTCGCCCACATTTACCGAAGAACAAACACGACCTGTTGTCGCCAGAGCCACAGGAAGGCTCTCAATGAGCTTTCTGTCTGCTGGTGTCATGCCCTTTTGCACAAGTGCGGAAAAACCACCAATAAAGTTCACGCCTACCGTCTCAGCGGCGTGGTCAAGCATTTCTGCCCATTTCACAAAATCAGGTTCCTTGGACGCCTGGGCAACCAATGCGATTGGTGTGACAGAAATTCTTTTATTGATAATCGGAATGCCGAATTCTCTGGCAATCCCTTCTGCTACCTCTACCAGCTGGCCTGCTTTACCAACTATTTTATCGTATGCACGCGCACGCGCTTTCTCATCGTCACTGTCAGCACAGTCAAGAAGGTTGATGCCCATCGTTACTGTTCTGATATCCAGTTTTTCTTCCTCTACCATTCTAATCGTTTCAAGTATTTGCTGTTTTTGCATGGTGCCCTCCTATAGCTGATGCATGCTCATGAATATTTCTTCTCTTTGAATTCGGATACTTAGCTCAAGTTCTTTTCCAAGTTCAAGCAGGCGTTCACGCACCTGGTCAAACGTCTTGGCTGAACTTGATAAATTGACAAGCATCATCATTGTGAAGTTCTTTCCCATGATTGTCTGATTCACATCTTCGATATTCACATCATTTTCAGCGAGAACTCTGCTGATTGCTGCAATAATGCCAACCTTGTCGCCACCAATGACCGTAACTATAGCCTTCATAAATAACCTCCTAAATACACTTGCATTCTCTATCTAAGTCTTCATTAAAATATAAAACAAAAGAGACCCATAGGGTCTCTGGAGATTAAATAGCAGGACAACAAAGCTGACTGATCAGCCCATCAAGTTGTCCTCTGTCCTTTTACCTGAGAGTTTGGTCCCTGCATAAGCAGAAATTTTCCCCTTCGGTGCTCTTTCGAGTCTCTCCAGAGGCCCGTCCAGAAACGGTCAAACATACTTGTTTTTCCGAGTCCTTCGTCCGGCCCGTATTAGAAATTATAATGAGTATAGCAGTCTTTTCCCTTTCTTACAACACTTTTGGTAACATTCTCGTAAAAAATATTAAAAAAAATTCATAGTTGGCACAAATTTTGTTATTCACTTCACACAGAATACCTGAATGCCCTTAAACATGTTGTCATATTGTCCTATAAAAATAGAAATGCCAGCGCAATCCATAGATTGTTCTGGCACTTTTGATTTCTATTAAATTCTTATTCAATCTTTTGATTGATCTTTTGTTCAGTCTTTTCCCAGTTTCCTAGTCAAGCTCTCCATCGGAATCCTTCAGGAAGTATGACAGGGTCAGCAGGTTATCAATCAGATGCACGTTTTCAACGATAATATCCTCAGGTACCTTCAGATCAATCGGCGCAAAGTTCCAGATTGCCTTAATACCGCATTTAACGAGGGTATCAGCAACTTCCTGGGCACCAGACTGATTCGTACAGATATAAGCGATCGAAACTTCCTCTTTTTCTACAAAGCGCTGGATCTTGTCCATATCCATAACATCAATGCCATTGATTGTCAGCCCTACGATTTTAGGATTCACATCAAAAATTCCCTTCAGTTCAAAACCGAAGCGATTAAAGCTCGAATAGTTTGCAAGCGCCTGCCCCAGGTTACCTGCACCGATGATGACTGTGTTGTACTTTTTGTTCAGGCCAAGTATTTTGCCGATTTCATGATACAGATCTTCGACATTGTACCCGTAGCCTTGTTGTCCGAACCCCCCAAAGTTGTTGAGATCCTGACGAATTTGCGATGCCGTAAAACCAATAATGTCACTCAGTTCCTTAGATGAAATCCGCTTTACATCCCTATCCAGCAGATCCCTCAAGTATCTGTGATACTTCGGCAGTCTTCTAATAACTGCCATCGAAATTTTATTGTTAGCCATGTTTACCTCCATATCGCCAAGATGCTATAAAAATTATAGCAAACGTGATTTTAATCTGTCAAACTCTTGACAATCTTTTATCAAAGATTCGGTCAAATTTCGTCCCGCATCCCTTCATTTTACGTAATTTTCCGTGTATAAAATTATTTTCACAAGCAATTTGCTAAACCATGCCTTCTTCCTATAAAATAGGTAGGGACAGGATTTTTGTACCCGAATATCCGTGATTTATCCTTTTAAGATGGAGGTTTATATAAATGATTGCACTATCTTGCAGTAACATAACAAAATCCTATGGAATCGATGTAATTCTCGAAGGTCTCAGCTTCACAATTGAAACAGGTGACCGCATTGGTCTCATCGGCAGAAACGGCGCCGGCAAATCCACACTGTTTAAAATTATCACAGGCGAACTCACCTATGACTCAGGGGATATATACAAGGCCAAGGACCTGAGTATTGGTTATCTTGAGCAGGCACCTGAAATCAGCGCTGATGATTCTCTATACGACTACTGTCTTCCTGTTTTTCAGCATCTGATTGACACGGAAAAACGCCTTAGGGAAATGGAGCATGAAATTGCAGACCTGAGTGAAAAGCACCAGGAAGCTCCTGAAACCCTTCTTGCCGACTACGCACACCTGCTTGAAGCCTTTGAATCAGACAACGGCTACGGTTATAAGAGTGAAATCCGCGGCGTCCTGAAGGGTCTGGGCTTTACAGATGAGGAAATCACCCGCCCGGCAAGCGTCCTCAGCGGCGGTCAGAAATCCAGACTCAACATTGCCAAGCTCTTGCTTGGCAAGCCCGACATCCTTCTGCTTGACGAACCGACTAACCACCTGGATATCAAGGCAACAAGCTGGCTAGAGACTTTTCTTTCAAACTATCCGGGAACCCTTGTGGTCATTTCCCACGACAGATACTTCCTCGACCAGGTTGTCAACAGGATCTTTGAAATCGAAAATACAAGCCTTCTGGCACATAAGGGCAGTTATTCTGAATTTGCAGAATTCAAGCGCGCACGCTACGAAGAACAGCTGAAAGCCTATGAAGCCCAGCAAAAGGAACTTCAAAAGCAAGAAGATCTTATCCGCAAGTTCAAGCAGCACGGCACGGAGAAACTCGCCAAACGCGCTCAGAGCCGCGAAAAGCGCCTGGAACATGTCGAACGCCTGGACAAGCCCATGTGGCTTGATGAGCGTGCCCACATCCACCTGTCCACACAAATCAAGAGCGGCAACGATGTGCTTCACGCAGAAAATCTGGCCATGGCCTATCCAAATACCCCTCTCTTTGAAAATGTCAGCTTTGATATTTATAAGGAGGAACGTATTGGACTCATTGGTCCCAACGGTATTGGGAAAACAACCCTCTTTAAAATTCTTCTGAATCAGCTTGAGGCGACACAGGGTGAATTTAAAATTGGGCACCATGTCATGCCGGGCTACTATGACCAGGACCAGTCCAACCTGTCTCCTGAAAACAACATCGTCGAAGAAATTTCAGATGCCAACCCTCAGCTGGATACGGTTGAAATAAGAACCCTACTAGGCGCCTTTCTCTTTAAGGGCGATGACGTCTTCAAAAACGTCGGACAGCTCAGCGGTGGCGAAAAGGGACGTGTGGCCCTGCTTAAGCTCATGTTGTCACAAGCCAACCTGCTCCTGCTCGATGAACCGACCAACCACCTGGATATCAGCTCAAAGGAAGCACTGGAAGATGCCATTCTAGGATACGACGGCACGCTTCTATCGATTTCCCACGACAGATACTTCCTCAACCGTGTCTGTACAAAAATATTTGAGCTGCAGGCCGATGGCATGCGTATCTATTACGGCAACTATGACTACTACAGAGAAAAGCTTAAGCAGGCTGAAATGTCAGACCTGCTGGAGGCTGAGCCTGTACAGAAAACCAAAACACAGGTCCGTGAAGAACGAAAGAAGGAAAAGGAAGCCGCTGCACAGCTCCGCAAGCAAAAGAAGGAGCAGCAGGATCTTGAAAGTGCCATCCACAGCACGGAAGAACAGATCGAAGCCCTTGAAGCACAGCTTTGCCTGGAGGAAATCTACTCCGACCCAGAAAAGAGCCAGTCCATTCACAAGGATCTTACTGAAATTCGTGCCAAATTAGACGAAATGTATGAAACATGGGAATCACTTATATGATAATATTGATATAGACAGTGCTGATACAGCATATATAATAGTAACTATATAATTATATTAGGAGGCCAACTATGTTTGATAAGGTTAAGGATATTATCGAGCAGCAGCTTGACATTGTAGGACAAGGAAGAATTACCATAGAATCATCCATTACTGATGATCTCAAGGCAGACTCACTGGATGCGGCTCAGATCATCATGGCAATTGAAGAGGAATACGACATTGAAATTCCAGATGATACAGCTTTGGGCTTCAAAACGATTCAGGAAATCCTGACTTACCTCGAAGAGAATGTCTAACAAGAAAAAACGAAGGCCTACATGACGGATGTACTTTCCGCATGTAGACCTTTTTTACTTTTTTGATTGCATAACGCAAAACTCTAGATTATGTAAACTCAGTTTTGTGAATGTTTTCTTGCATTAGCCAATTTGACCAAACATATAATTACGAAATACGAATATTTTTCAAAGTTATTCAACACTTCCCACATAGTTTTCCACATGAAAATGGGGTGTTTCATGCGCTTTTTATTATTTTATCCACATTATCCACAAGTTTATACACAGAAATCTGGAAGAATTCTGAACATTCGTATAGCTCGAAGTCGGTTTACATAACACTTATTTTTCGTGAAGTTCTTGACTTTCGCAACATGCAGGAGTGGAAATGTTTTACACTTCATAAGTCTCCATATCCGCCTGTCCCTTTTGAGCTTTACTTGGGCTTAACCCCAAGCTTTAGGTTTGGAACTGCATTGAGTGCGGCATTTCCTCTCACACCCTGGAGGTAGTCATAATAGCCGGCACACCCGATCATTGCAGCATTGTCCGTGCACAGCTCAAGAGACGGATAATAGAGGACTATGCCATTTTTCTCGGCATCCTGTCCAAGTCTTTCACGGAGTCCATTATTGGCTGCAACACCACCAGCAAGGACAATTTTATCTACATTGCAGGCTTTTGCCGCCCGTACCGCCTTAGTAGAAAGGACTTCAACCACCGATGCCTGAAAACTTGCCGCGACATCTTTTGGGATAACCTCAACATCTTTCATCTTGCACTGATTCAAATAGTTGAGCACGGCAGACTTGAGGCCGCTGAAGCTGAAATCAAGGCTGTCTTTTTCAAGAAATACGCGTGGAAAATGAATGGCTTCCGGATTTCCAACTTTGGCAAGCTGATCGATTTTAGGTCCACCCGGATACCCAAGACCCAAGGTTCTGGCAACCTTGTCAAAGGCTTCTCCTGCGGCGTCATCACGTGTTCTTCCCAGGATTTCATAAATACCGTAGTCCTTGACGTGAACGAGGTGGGAATGTCCACCTGAAACAATCAGGCACACAAATGGCGGCTCAAGTTCTGGAAACTGTATGAAGTTCGCACAGATATGGCCCTCAATATGATTAACAGGAACCAGCGGCTTCTCTAGGGCAAATGCCAGCGCCTTTGCTGTTGAAACACCTACAAGGAGGGCTCCAACGAGGCCAGGACCATAGGTCACTGCAATCATGTCCATTTCTTCAAGACTTTTTCCTGCCACCTGCAGCGCCTCATCAATCACGCCAGAAATCTTTTCCACATGGTTTCGCGACGCGATTTCCGGTACCACGCCACCAAACTTCTTATGAATATCAATTTGCGAATATATAATATTGGATAATACTGTCCGGCCATTGAGCACCACCGCTGCAGATGTCTCGTCACAGCTGCTCTCGATTGCCAAGGTCAATAAGTTTTCATTCAAATAAATCACATCCTTAATATTTCGTGCTTACATTGCACCTGCAAGTCCGAGTCCTATGACCATAAGCCATGGCCCAAATACCGCTATAAATGCTTTCAAGGCAGACAATCCCTGCACTCGTCTTATACCCACCATGCTCACAGCAAGATACCACAGGGCAAACAGGTCAATAGCAGAAAGCACTGAAAACCAACTACTGGATTCACTGCCTTCACCTAGAAGCATGGCTGCCGAAAAAGAAAAATAGGGATTCTTGAAGGCGAGTACAATCACCGCACGAACAATTTGTCCAATCAGCATAATCAAATAGGCATTTAGGACAACGCCCAGGGTTTCTTTAAATTTCCCCGAACCACCCAAAATGGTTGATAGGGCATAGGCCACACCACCCTTGAAAAAGGGAGTACAGACCAGATAGAACATGCTCATGAACATTGCAGCGTTCGCACCGCCATGGACAAGTGCCTCAGCTTCTTCCGCCGTATAGGTCTGAGCAGACTGCTGAACCGCCTTCATGGTCATTTGAAGAAACATTGGCCGCTGGGGTATGAAAATCAGCATGCTGACGATAACAAGAACAATCCCAATCGCCATTAGCATGGGCCGTTTCGCGGCGTCTTCCATTGCCATTGCAGGCGCTAGCACTACACTTCGGATTCTGCCTGGAAGACTCTGTCCACCAATTTCGCCCTGGTTATTCTCTGTCATCTGCGTGCCCCTCCTCACTCAAGTCAAGCCACATGATAATGGCATCTTCCTTTGGCTCCTGATAATAGTTGGGTCTGACACCCGCACGAGTAAATCCAAAGCCTTCGTAAAGCCTTATTGCTGGTAGGTTGCTGCTGCGGACTTCAAGGGTTACACGCTCAATTTGCATATCTGCAATGGCATGCATCATGGCACCCACAAGCGCCTTTCCCAGTCCCCTTTGTCGCAGGTTCGGATCAACGGCGATATTAGTGATATGCGCTTCGTCCACAATCACCCAGAATCCGCCATAGGCACGTATGACGCCGTCTTCTTCGAGGACCATGTAGTGGGCCAGCTTATTGCTGGTAATCTCCTCTGCAAAGGCCTCCATACTCCAGGGAACACTGAAGCATTTCATTTCAAGCACATGCACCTGAACCACATCAGCCAGAATCATTTTGCGGGTCCTTATGCTACTCTGGTTTTCCATGTTTTTGCTCCCATGTGACTTCAGCTTCTGACCGGCGCAGATAATTTGCCTTCACCGCATCGTACTTCACAGCACGGTCCATATTTCTGTAAGCAGCTACTGCCACAGAAGATGCACGCTGCATGTTATGCGAAGGCATTGTCATGGCCGCTTTGGCACCAAGCTCCGCTTGGATAAGGTCCTTATATTTAATTGCAGCGTCTCCCAGAAAGACAATGCGCTGGGCATGTCCTGCCCTAAACTTCTTAAGAAGCGTCTCAAGGGGAATCGCCTGATCTTCAATCACCGTTATGAGACTGTCCGACTGCCATCTGTATGCAGCCGCATAAACCTCACCCCTGCGGGCATCGAGAATCGGGCATATGATGCCATCAAAACCCGGAAGGTTATAGGCAAGTCCCTTTAATGAAGAAACCATCACAACAGGAATGTCGAAGGGCTGGGCAAATGCCTTGGCCGCCGAAAGTCCAATGCGCACACCTGTGAAGGAGCCCGGTCCGCCAGCAACGGCAATCAGGTCCATGTCTTTGATTTTCAATCCAAGCGAAGTACACAGGGCTTCAATAATGGGCATCAGCTTCTGCGAATGGGTCTTGGGATGGTTAATCGTCATTTCTCCAAGAAGCTTGTCATCCTCAAGAATTGCTGCGGATGCAACAAGCGAGGATGTATCCAGTGCTAGAATTCTCATAGTACTTCCTCCAATGTCTTTATCAGCTCAGGTGTCGCCTTTATGACCAGATTTCTTGCATCAAGGCCGTCGCCCCTGTAAATCTCAATCCAGATTCTATTTTCAGGCAAAAGCTCTTCAATCATGCCCGCCCACTCAATCACACATACGCCATCGCCATAGAAATACTCTTCATGGCCCAGCTCGTACATCTCTTCTATGTCATTGATTCTGTAGACGTCAAAATGATAGAGCTTCAGTCGGCCTTCATATTCATTTACAATCGTATAACTGGGACTTGTCACGTAATCGTCCACTTCAAGCCCTTCAGCTATGGATTTTGTCAGCGTCGTCTTTCCAGCGCCAAGATCGCCCGTCAGACAGACAATATCCCCTGCACTGAGAACCGCGGCCAGATGCTTTCCGAATCTGCGCATCTGCGACTCGTCACTGATCCTTATATTTATTTCATGTAGTTTCACATTACACCTCTCAACTACCCGATCATTCTTATACCTTTTTCTATTATATCAAAATAGAACCACGCTCGATGCTACATTTTATAACATCTTGCGTGGTTTTTAAAGTCTTTGGCTATTTTTATTTCCTTATAAGTTCGTTTATTACAAGCTTACCTGCACTGTCGAAGACCTGTATGCTCAGCAGGTTTCCATCCAGAGCCTCCCCCTCGATTTCGTAAGGCATTTCCGTCATGGACTTGGAGTACCCGTTGTCTGAGAACACCGAAACCCGTGACACCTTGAAGTCCGGAACCTTGACATCGAGCACAAGCTTATCCTGGCTGAAAAGACTGTCTGAGTCTACGCGCGAGAAGGGTGCCAGCGAAACTCGTGCGTTATCGACAACCTCACTCAAGTAATTATCAGACTGAATCAACCGCTTATAGGTCTCTTGCATGACATCATTTTCAGAAAGGGCATAGTTGCTCCAGCGGTTTCCGACCATATAATTTTCATTGGCCTGGTTTAGCGACAGGTAGGTAATTGCCTTCACACGCGGATAAAGCACCGGCAGCATAGCGTACAGCTTTTCCAGATTCGCAGCCCCCCACTGGGTTACCGACTCATCGTTGGGAATGGAGTGATGGGCGACACCTGTTTCACAAATCATGATTGGCTTTTTGTCCGCATAGTTTTCATAAATGTACTCCAGATGGGTCATCGGATTCTGCAGATAGTTGCTTGGGCCGTCCGTAAGACCACTGTCATAATAGTCCACATAGAAGTTAAGACCTACCCAGTCCACATAAGCGTCCCCTGGATAGTAGTCTCCGATGGTCTGGCCGTTAAGTTCTACCGGCACATCATTTGGACACCAGACCATAGCCACGTTTGGCGCATACTCCTGCATGACATCATGGACGAGTATGAACTTCTCTATGTAGAGGGCAGGGTCTCCATGCCAAGGAACCCAGTCGCCATTCATTTCACCACAGAAACGCAGAAAAATCGGCATATCGTATCTTGCAGCTTCCTTGGCCCACTTGATCAGCCAGTCGTTCTTTTCCACCGTTTCAAGTCCTGACATGGCATTCATTGCGACTTGAAGGGCACCACCGATTTCCTCAACGTGTTTTGCATTGATGCTGTCCATGGCACTCTGGCCATACCCGCTATAGTCATTCATCCACTGGTTGAAATCCTGATAGTACATATATATGGCATGTTCCTTGCCGTAGACATCCTTGGTCTTCGCAATTTTCTGGCCGATTTCCCGGTCGTTTTCTGCATATATGCCCAGGTAGACGCCTTTTTCCGGCTCAAACTTTTCGAGGGCATATCCGGCAGCACGATTGGCGTTCTGCGCATAATACCGGATATAGGACCTGATTTCATTGGCTCTTGCCAGATCTGCCGTGCCCCAGTCATTTCCAACCTTGACCCAGAAGTCATTTTCAAGCTCGTAGTATTTCACGGCAAGGGGATAGTTTCCCAGCTCGTCATAATACTTCCCCAGTTTTTCTGCCATGAGCGCCGCATTGGTGCAGGCACCTTCATCTGTCGCCTCCAGTGAGTACTCTACCGCAAGCTCCCAGTGCGGTACGGCCTCGGCAATACTGCCCGCACTTTCAAGTGCGTTTCCCCTTGTTATTTCAGACCAGGCACTTGCCGCAAAAGACAGCCCCGATCCCGCCATACTCATTGATAGAACTAAGACCAGCGCCAAATAATTTTTGAAAAGCTTCATATGTATGCCCCCTCTCCACTGCCTTGCCCATTCTCTTACTTCATATTATATAGCCTTAAGTCTATTTTTCTAATCAGTCGCCTTATGCTATTTACTTGTCAAGCAAGGCATCAAAGACAATCTTTCCATCAATAATAGTCTTTTCCACACGGGCATCCAGCTCAAAGGGATGCTTGTCCCACAGAACCACATCGGCGTCCTTCCCTATCTTGATAGACCCCACACGCGCATCGATTTCAAGAATTTCAGCCGGATTGATTGTAATCGCCTTGAGCGCCTCTTCTTCGTCCATGCCCGCCTTTACAGAAAGGGCAGCACACATTGGAAGATAATGCAGCGGCACAACCGGATGATCTGTCATGATTGCCACCTTCACGCCTGCACCAGCAAGTACGCCTGGCGTTTCAAAGGTCAGATTTTTAAGCTCAAATTTCGAACGCTCTCCGAAGCTTGGGCCCACAATGGCAGGAAGACCTTCCCCTGCAATATGGTCTGCAATCAAATGCCCCTCCGTACAGTGCTCAAGGGTTATTTTCACATCGAACTCCTTGGCAATACGAATTGCTGTAAAGATATCATCCGCTCTATGGGCATGGGCCTTCAGTGGAATTTCTCTATTGATGACGGGTACAAGCGCTTCCATTTTCATGTCGAGCTCAGGGCGTTTTAACATGTCTTCCTTGCTCATTTCAAGCTTGTCCGCATAGATTTTAGCCTTTGCAAGTGCCGTTCTAAGCTCTGCTGCAATGGCCATACGCGTCATTGGAGAAGTTTTCTTTTCATTGTAAACCCGCTTTGGATTCTCCCCAAAGGCACATTTCATAGCCAGATTTTCTTTGACAATCATGTCGTCAATGCGATCGCCTACTGTTTTAATGGCACTGAACTGTCCACCCAGAACATTGGCACTTCCAGGTCCAGTCGCACAGCAAGTCACGCCACCGTTTCTGGCTTCTTCAAAAGTACGGTCCATGGGATTTATACCATCAATAGCACGTAGGTGCGGCGTTAGCGGATCGCTCTTTTCATTGCCATCAGCACCTTCAAAACCGATTGCATCTTCCCACATGCCCAGGTGGCAGTGGGCATCAATGAAACCCGGAAATACCAGTTTCCCACTTGCATCAATCGTAGTGCACCCCTCAGGTGCGTCCAGTCCATTTCCAACAGCTTCAATTTTACCCTGCACGATCAGGACATCCTGCTTTTCTGGTGCGGACTCCATCGTATAAACGAGTCCGTTTTTAATAAGTATCATTTTAATTGTGCCCCCTTCATAAGGTCTGAGTCTCTCGCTTTAAGTATATCACGGTTCACGTCTTGGGCTTCCAATATTTCTTCGACTTGCCAGCCTGTGCTTTACAAAGAAATCTATTACAAAGAGTATAGCTGCGTGCAGGCTGATGGTCATAGCGTAGAACATATCGATCTTCACAAGCTGTTTAAAGCCGATCAATGTTTTCTCAAGCAGTATCACAATCACATACTCAGATGTAAAGGTCACAGCCGCATACATGAGTAAAATCATTAAGGTTTCAAAGTAGCTCAGTCTAAGCACGGCATAAATAACAAGATAGTACAAGACCATCTGAAGCAAAATGCGCTCTGGACTGAGTGCCATTTTTGAAGATACTGTCACGAATACAGCGCTGAGAACCAGGGCAGCCAGAATGAGCCGTCTTATGGAAATATTCACTTTTAGAATGCAACAGACCATATCCATAATTGGGAAAAAGGTTCCTGATACAAGCACTATAAACATCATAATTCTAATCATATAATACCCCCTGAAAATCTCCTTTTATTATACGTATCTGATTTCGGATGAACAATACATAACTGGAAATTTAATCTATTTCTAATTTTTATGATAAATCCACCTTCCATTTTCTGATTTTCTGGAAACAGTCGGTTCTTTTTTGGTTATTTCTGGTTATTTGCGCCAAAATAAAAAGTATATCCGCACTTTCAGATATACTGACTTTAGATGGAAAACCTTGGGTTTTAAGAGGGTGAAGTATTTAATACGTATGAACGCCTGTGTACAGTCTTGAATCCTGCTCCAACATTGTATACAGCTTGAACCTTTTCCTGATCGCTCATGTTTTCATCGACAATACTGCTAACTATGGCTTTCATCATGTTCGTATTCTCCCAATTGACTGTCTGGGTGTTGGTCAAAAATGGTACGACCGGGGAAGCCATTTTTACATTTGCAGTTGTCTCATCAACAATTTTATACTGTGTTCCTGAGCTATTCTCAAGAACAGCGATTTGGTAATCGCCATTGCCAAAAGTCAGCGACACGGTCACTTGGTTATTGTCGGGATTATAAAATACTTTCTCGTCATCCATTTGAACCATGACTTTCACTTTAGCATCTGCAGTGGGTATGAAACAGTGATGACGCCTTGGTCTGCGAGCTTGTATCGAACAATTCTTCGTCTGTGAAACCAACTGAAGTAGTTGCAAACGCTGTTAGAATAAAATTCGGTGAACTTAAATATACCTAATCCCTAATCTAGGGATCATATAATCCCACTAGAGATTAAGGAGAATACCCTATGGGAAAACAGAACAAAAGAAATAAGACTCAAAAATTGGATCAACAATTCAAAATCAAATGATGGCATAGTTAACCATCGCAGTTCAGGTAATTGTTCTTCAGATTCTAAAAAAGGCCATCAGCATACTGAACGACGATTAACTGAAGCACTCTACTTTTGAAGTAGAAAATGCATCACACGAACGCCGGTTATCAGTTAACGGTATGCTGAAAGCACTAGGCGTATCCTCTTCAGGTTATTATGATTTCTTGAAGAGAACTGAATTCAAGCAAAGTCTCAGAAAAAACAGTAGGAACTTATATGCGAGAACTTGAAATTAGATCAATCTGGGTAAGTCCTTACAAGCGTTCAACAATTGATCCAGACTTCAGTGATTGTCTTAAGAATATCCTCAATCGAAATTTCAATCCAGTATTACCCAACACGGTCTGGGTAACTAATATCAATCATTCTTTAAAGAAGTGGGTAAAACATGGTATGATTCGACTTAATTCGCATCTCTTCCAAATATGCGTTGTACATACTGTCCAATTGAAATTCCCCTATCAATTTGTCACTGATCACCCTGTCTGTATGCCTCTACAGCAGTACTCATCTGCTCTAAAATTGAATTTTTCATTTCATCACGCTTTAGCGCAAAATCAAGTGTTGCCTGTACATAGCCTGCTTTAGTCCCAATATCATAGTGCTTGCCTTCAAAACAAACGCCGTATACGCGCTGGTCATGCGAAAGCATGTTGAGTGCCTCGTTCAAAGGTACATTTTCCGGTGACCGATCGTAAATAACCTCAATATAGTCAAATATCTCCGGTCTGAGTACATATCTGCCCACCAGTTTAGTGTTTTGAGAAACCGCTGCGATTTCATACTTCTCTGCAATACCACTCACTTCGTAAAAACCATCTTCATTTTTTTCGCCTTCAATCACACCATAATCATGTGGCTTGTCTTTTGGAAGTTCACATAAGGCAAGTACTGTATGCCCAAGCAGTTCATAAGAATTCATCAGCTGCTTAATGCATGGTTCACAGGATGCATCTACCAAATCGTCTCCGCAGAGGACTGCAAAGGGTTCATTGCCCACAAAGGCCCTTGCTTTTAGCAGTGCATGACCTGTACCCAGTTCTTTCTTCTGTCTAATAAAATGTATATTTGCAAGATCTGACACAGAAAGTGTTGCTTCCAGAAGCTCATGATCATCTCTTTCTTTGAGTATTATTTCAAGCTCAAAGGCATGATCGAAGTGATCTTCTATCATATTTTTATTTCTGCCAGTTATTATGAGTATTTCTTCAATGCCTGCTTCGACAATTTCTTCTACAAGATACTGAATGACAGGTTTGTCTACTACCGGTAGCATTTCCTTCGGTATGGCACGTGTTGCCGGCAGGAAGTGTGTTCCCAGCCCCGCCGCCATGATAATTGCCTTTTTAACCTTCATCAACTCAACTCCTAATCGTTCAATCACACTCCCATAAATAAGTTGGAGAAGGCTGGGCAAGCCCTCTCCGGGAATATGGGACGTTCGTGATTGCTGCGCAACCACTCACAACTAGTAGTATAATAAAGTGACAAAACTCCTTTTGAGTTTTACCTCCAGTAACCAATATGGAACTCTATCTATCCGAAATTTGATCTATTTGACCATAATCAGACGCTTTTGACCATAAAAAAGACTATGCCATTCGACATAGTCTTTAACTTAAATATTTCTATTTTCATCTTATGATATCACCTGTTGAGCTAAAGCACTTTCCGCATCAGTACCGTATTCCTAAGTTCCCTATAGGGCGGATAGGCCTCAAAGCCCCGCCTTTTATGAAACTGGACTGTATTCTCAAACTTGAGCGACTCAATATAGACTTCAGTCACGCCCAAGTGTCTCAAATGATTCTCCCTCAGGTCACAAATTCGTACCGCAAGCCCCTGGCCCCGGTAATCCGGATGCACATGGAGAGACTTTGAGAAATACCTTCCGTCCTGCATTTTTACAAAACCGCAGGCAATGAGCTTTTGAGGTGTCTGTGCCGTATCATAAATGCATACGGTATAGGCACACTCAAGCATGGCCAGGGTCGCTTCATAGGTTTTACTTGTACTGAGCTTTTCCATGGCCGCCACATCGTAGGTTCCATCGTTTGAACTTGCGATATTCATGTTGGCCAAGTTGGCAATGTCTTTTGCTACTTCCTTTAAAGTCTCATGTGAAATCTTCTTTTCAGTTGCACTAGGCTTTTTCAAATGATCTATTTCTAGCACTCGATACATGGCGGCCTCTTCAGTCAAACCTTCCAAACCGGATTTTCAGGTATTGGAAGATTTCAGACGCCACGTTCACATCACAGCAGGACTCAAGTCCCCTGAAACCAGGTGCTGAATTAATTTCGCATATTTTATAGTGTTCCCCGTCAAAGAGCAGGTCCACACCTGCAATATCAAGTCCCGTTACCCTGCAGGCCTCTGTTGCAAGCCATTCGATTTCCGGCGTCAGTGGAAACTCACTTGGAACCGCACCACTGGACACATTTGCTTTGAAGGACCCGGCTTGGGCTTCACGCTTCATGCATGCCAGGGGTCTGCCACCGACAACAAGTACACGCAGGTCACGGCCGTGACTGTCAGCAATGAACTCCTGAATAATAATGTTCACTTTAGCATTGGTAACCTCAATGAGCTCCATAATATTCTGGAACTCCTTACGGGTGCTTGCCAGGAATACCCCTCTGCCCTGTGTGCCGGAAATGGTTTTAATCACCGTTGGAAATCCAATATTGGTCTCCACATAATCCGTATTGACAGGAAACTTTGCAAGCATGGTCTTTGGAACAGGCAGATTGTTTTCAGCCAGTATCTGGTGAGTGTAGAGCTTGTCCTTTACAATCTCAATCGGATGTGACGAGTTGATACACGGTACACCCAGACGCTCAAGATGTCTGATGACAGCAAGGGCAAAATAAGTGGTTCCAGCCCCCATGCGTGGCAGAACAAAGTCTGGCAGGGTCGTCAGATTGCCATCGATTGTAATACTGCGTCTGTTTTGACTCGTAACCAGAAGATCAAACTGTTCCGGTTTCAAGACGGTCAGTTCAATCCCATGCGCCTTAGCACTTTCAACAATTCGGTCCACTTCAAATCTCTCCGATACAATCTCTGCATCATTTTCTCGATATAATATCCAGCCTTTCATACTCCACTCCTTCTTACTGAATATACGTACTAAGCATACGTCAAAACCATCTGCCATCATGCTGAAAATTTGAAATCAAACCCAGCGTTCTATTATATCACGACTAGATTGATTTTAATCCAATATTAGAGCAACAAAGCCCCCAATTTTCGAAATTAATATTCACGAATCGAAAGTTATTCGTTAAATATATAACGATTTTGTCACGAGTAAATTTTAAGTGTAGTCTTATCACTACATTTTTTGCAAATTTGAGCACTAAAACGATTTCTGTGTACATTTTGACCTACATTTGTCCTGTAAATAGGTAAATATATTGCTTTTGTAGGTGAAACACTACACTACATGCCCAATTTTTTCTTTGCAAATTCACACGTATTTGAAATCGTTAAAATTATATCAATATTTAAATCCACACAGCCCTTGTCCTGCAAGGCTTTCGCCTTTTTACTTATTTCGAAACAGAAAAACTGGCACAGGCCTTGCGTATATTATGTATGGAAACTTAGAAAATGAAAGCAGGAACGTGAGGAGGCATTTCATGAAAAAGTCAATGGGGATCGACGATGCGATCTCAAAAATCTCAGATGGCATGACGCTTATGATTGGCGGTTTTCTGACTGTAGGCAGTCCATGCAAAGTTATTGAAGCGCTGGTTGAATCTGGTGTAAAGGATTTGACAATCATCTGCAACGACACAGGCTATATGGATAAGGGGATTGGCAAGCTGGTGGTCAACAACCAGGTTAAGAAAGTCATTACCTCTCACATTGGCACCAATAAGGAAACTGGCAGAAAGATGAGTGCAGGCGAAATGGATGTCGAGCTCGTTCCACAGGGCACACTTGCTGAACGCATACGTTCAGGCGGTGCTGGCCTGGGCGGCGTACTGACACCTATTGGAATTGGCACACCTGTTGCAGAGGGAAAACCCATTATTGAAGTAAAAGGAAAGGCCTATATTCTCGAAGAGCCCCTTCGTGCTGACGTCGCACTCCTGCACGGCTCACAGGTCGATGAAAAGGGAAATACATACTATCACCAGGCAACACGCAATTTCAACCCGATCATGGCGACAGCAGCAGATATCGTCATCGTCGAAGCAGAAGAACTTGTGCCTGTCGGCACACTGGACCCACACATGGTTATGACACCTGGTCTCTTCGTAGACCACATTGTTTCGGAGGTGTAGATATGAACGTAAAAGAAATCATCGCAAAACGTGTCGCAAAAGAATTCAAGGATGGAGATGTTGTGAATCTTGGAATCGGTCTGCCGACTATGGTAGCCGACTATGTTCCAGAAGGAGTCGAGCTCATACTCCATTCAGAAAATGGATTTACAGGCATTGGAGCTGCTCCAGAAGCAGACCAAATTGAGAAGGACCTTGTCAATGCCGGCGGCATGCCTGCCAGCATTCTTCCAGGCGGTTCCTTCTTTGACAGCGCCATGTCATTTACCATCATCCGCGGCGGACATCTTGACGCTACAGTGCTTGGGGCACTTCAGGTCGATGAAAAGGGCAATCTGGCCAACTGGATGATTCCAGGCAAGCTCGTTCCAGGTATGGGCGGCGCCATGGACCTCGTTGGTGGCGCGAAACAGGTTATCGTTGCAATGCAGCATACTGCAAAGGGCAGCCATAAGATCATGAAGGACTGCAACCTGCCTCTAACAGGCGCTGGAAAGGTCAGCAAAATCATTACAGAAATGGGCGTCATGGCTGTCGTGCCTGAAGGCCTACTCCTGACTGAATACAATCCGGAGTTTTCGCTTGAAGACATTCAAACTGCAACTGAAGCTGAACTAATCATCTCGGAAACACTTAAGACAATGTTCTAATTCTAACTTATATTCTAAGGAGGTCGTTTCATGTTCAAAAAAATCTCAAGGGGCTGTGTACGCATTGTACAAAACTACTTGCCCGATCCATTCCTGTTTGCAGTCATCCTAACTTTTGTGGTCCTACTCGCAGGTGTTGGACTGACAGCGCAGACGCCACTGGCAATGATTCTTCACTGGAGCGGAAGCTTCTGGAATCTGCTCGCATTCTCCATGCAGATGTGTCTGGTACTTGTAACAGGCCATACTCTGGCAAGCACACCGGTTGTAAAAAAGCTTCTTAGAAATCTTTCAAAGCTCTGTAAAACACCCCTTCAGGCAATCGTAGCCGTAACTTTCGTTTCGACAATCGCCTGCTGGATCAACTGGGGCTTCGGCCTTGTCATCGGCGCGCTTTACGCTCGCCAGCTTGCCCGTGAAGTCAAAGGCGTTGACTACCGTCTATTGATTGCATCGGCATACTCAGGCTTTATCGTATGGCACTCGGGCCTATCCGGTTCAATTCCGCTAAAGCTTGCAACACCTGGAGATGGTCTAGCTGCTGCAACAAACGGTGCAGTCGTTGACCCAATCAGCACATCACTTACAATTTTTTCACCCTTTAACCTCGTTATTTTCGGAATCATTCTCGTTACTATGCCGTTCGTAAACCGTGCAATGCATCCTTCAAAGGACGAAGTCATTACCGTTGACCCTGCCCTTCTTGAAGATGACGACGAGGATCAAGGCATGATCAGCCATAACAATACTTTTGCTGACCGCATTGAAAACAGCCCAGTCATGTCCATGCTCATTGGCGTCATGGGTCTCATTTACATAGGCTACTACTTTGCAATGAACGGTTTCGAGCTCAACTTGAACATCGTTAACTTCGTATTCCTATTCATTGGTATCTTGCTTCACAAAACACCGCGCCGGTTCCTCGACGCTATAAAATCTGCCGGTAAGGGCGCAGCGCCTATCATTCTTCAGTTCCCATTCTACGCTGGTATCATGGGCATGATGGTGGGTGTTAATCCAGAAACAGGCACTTCTCTGGCTGGTCTTATTTCACAGGGCTTTGTCAACATTTCCAACCAAACTACTTACCCACTGTTTACTTTCCTCAGCGCTGGTATTGTAAACTTCTTCGTTCCATCGGGTGGCGGCCAGTGGGCTGTTCAGGCCCCTATCATGATGCCTGCCGGTGCCGAACTGGGTGTATCAGCTGCTAAAACAGGTATGGCCATCGCATGGGGTGATGCGTGGACAAACATGATTCAGCCATTCTGGGCACTGCCTGCACTGGGTATTGCCAATCTTGGCGCACGTGACATTATGGGATTCTGCCTTGTAGATCTGCTCTACAGTGGTGTAATCATAGCCTGCGGACTTATGTTCCTAGGATAAGTATTAAAAGGCGTTACCTAGCACGAAGCATGTAATTTGAGAAATGGGGAGTAAGACATGAAAGAAGTCGTTATCGTTTCAGCAGTAAGAACCGCCATTGGTACCTTTGGCGGCACACTCAAGGATATCCCACCGGTTGATCTTGGCGCGACTGTCATCAAGGCAGCGCTTGAAAGAGCAAAGGTGGCAGGCTCCGATGTAGATGAAGTCGTTATGGGCTGTGTGCTCCAGGCAGGATATGGACAGGGCGTGGCCAGACAAGCCTCTGTAAAGGCCGGAATTCCGGTTGAAAAACCAGCTTGGACACTCAATATGATTTGCGGCTCAGGACTCAAGTCCGTTTCAGTCGCATATGACATGATTCAGGCAGGCAGCGCAGACATTGTGGTTGCCGGCGGCACTGAAAACATGAGCCTGGCACCATACACCCTACCCTCTGCACGCTGGGGACAGCGCATGGGAAACGGCAAGACTGTGGACATCATGGTCAATGACGGCCTATGGGACGCTTTCAACGATTATCACATGGGTGTCACTGCTGAAAACATTGTAGACCATTGGCAACTGACCCGCCAAGCGCAGGACCAGTTTGCCCTTGAAAGTCAGCAAAAGGCGGCTAAGGCAACGGAATCAGGACGCTTCGAAAATGAAATTGTGCCTGTAATCATTCCGCAGCGCAAAGGCGACCCGATTATTTTTAAAGCTGATGAACATATTAAGTCAAATACTACGCTGGAAAAACTAAACGCGCTAAGACCCGCCTTTAAAAAGAACGGCTCGGTTACAGCCGGAAACGCCTCAGGCATAAACGACGGTGCAGCAGCACTCGTTGTCATGAGCGGTGATAAGGCAAAGGCCCTCGGGCTCAGACCACTTTGCACAATCATCGGCCATGCCTCTGCAGGTGTCGATCCCTCCATTATGGGGATCGGTCCAGTTGGAGCCGTTCAAAAGGCACTTTCAAAAGCTGACCTGACCAAAGACCAAATTGACCTGGTTGAAGCGAATGAAGCCTTTGCAGCGCAGTCACTGGCTGTACTTGAAGAACTTGACTTTGACAGATCCATCGTCAACGTCAATGGTGGTGCAATCGCCCTCGGTCACCCGATTGGTGCATCTGGAGCAAGAATATTCGTCACGCTGATTCACGAGTTGACCAAACGTGAGTCAGCCCAATACGGACTTGCTACACTTTGTATCGGTGGTGGGATGGGAGAAGCCATCATCATTAAAAAATAATAGGAAACTGAAAAGACGCATTCCAAATCAGAACTGGACCACATAAGTGCCCCATTTGAGCACTTTGTGGTCCTTTTTCGTGCATTCGCCTTTTAAGCTGTAAAAGACCAGAAAATTACTATAGAATAAACATGAACACAAGCTTATTCCAAAGAAAATTTAGTCATATAATTTGATCATAGAGTGATTTTTAAGACGCGTGAAACGACGCTGGCAGGCAGGTGACTATGATGGGCAAAAAACATCTGAATACGGGCTATAAGAACTCAAGGGAGCAACTCGCCATATTTGATGAGTTTGTCGAAAAGGCTTATGAAGGTATGGTGGTCGTCGATGCAGAGGGCCGTATTACCAAATTCAAGTATGAAAAGTTGCTCGGCATCAAAGAAGAAGACGCCATAGGCAAGCATATAACCGAAGTCATTGAAAACACACGGCTTCATAAGGTTGTCAAAACTGGAAAGCCCGAAATCGGTGATTTGCAGATAATCAATGGCCATGAAATGGTCACTACAAGAATTCCCATAGAACGTGACGGCAAAATCGTCGGTGCAGTCGGCACAGTTCTTTTTAAGGATGTTTCTCAGGTCAAGTACATGGCTGAGCATATTGATAACATGCACCAGCAGATGAAAAAGTACAAACATGCATCAAAGCATTTGAACCAGGCAAAATACACATTCGACAGTATTTTGACCCAAAATCCTAGAATGCTCTACCTGATCGACACCGCAAGACGCGCTGCCGAGACCAATTCAACCGTATGCATTCAGGGCGGCAGTGGAACAGGCAAGGAACTCTTTGCACACGCCATTCATAATGAAAGCAACCGTAACTATGGTCCCTTTGTAAAAATCAACTGCGCTGCCATTCCGGACACACTCATGGAGTCGGAACTCTTTGGTTATGATCCCGGCGCCTTTACGGGCGCAGCCACGACAGGGAAAATCGGCAAATTTGAGCTCGCAAGCGGCGGGACCATTTTTCTGGATGAAATTGGAACCATGCCCCTTGAAATGCAGGCCAAGCTTCTCAGAGTTCTTGAGGAGCGTGAGTTTGAACATATCGGCGGAAACGATAAGATCGAAATTGATGTGCGCGTTATTGCCGCAACAAATGAAGACCTGCGCAGTCTGGTAAAGGCAGGTCGCTTCAGAGAAGACCTTTATTACCGTCTTGATGTTGTCAGCCTCAAGATTCCGCCCCTATCTGTACGGCATGACGACATTCCTATTTTGGCCCAGTCCATGCTCCAGAGCTTTCTTGTGACATACCCTCATGGTCCCACTGCCTTTTCAGACGGCGCCATGAAGCTTCTAAAAAAATACGACTGGCCCGGCAATGTCAGAGAGCTTCGAAATGTGGTCGAACGCTCCGTCAATATGGCGCGTTCAAAAGTCATTTATTCCAAAGACATGCCCCAGTACATTCGCAGTCTCAGGGACACTGCAGAAAGACCTGAAGTTCATGAAAATATCTCTAAAGACCGGTTTGCAGACGCTTTTGACACTACTTACGATAATGCTTTTGAGAGTACTTCTGATAGTAGACTCAACCAGGCCGTTTTGGACAGGTTTGATGAAAGCTTTGATGACGGTTTTTCCCATGACCATGATGAAGACTTCATTCAAACGGACTCAATCGAGCATGACCTTTCAAAGGTGACCAATAGAGAGCTTAATCTGCAGCACCAGATTGAACTCTTGGAGCCGCGCGTCATTGAAGAAGCCCTGCACCGATGTGATGGCAACCGAACAGAAGCCGCCAAAATGCTGGGACTTCATCGAACTTCCCTTTACAAGAAGTTGGGGAAATACGGTATTTATTTATAAACATACACCCTCTATATGAAAGAGGAAAACATTGACCAACAATAAAGGAGCCCACAGGCATAGGTCGTTTCAGTCATGATTTACGACACCGCTTGTGTGCTCCTTCTATTTTTCCAAGGCGCTTTTTTCAGTTGATCTATCTTAGCTTCATAGTCGTACCGACATGTTCTTCCCAGGCCGCAAAAATCGGTTTAATGACATGGGGACCAATTTTCGATATGAAAACAATGCCCTGATTCTCAATGGTTTTATCTGCAGGCTTAAAATCAATGCGCTTGCCAACCACATCAACCTGTTGGCATCCATCTTCCATTTCCACAAAGCCTTTGATTCTATAACAGTCTTTGCAAATTACCTCCAAAAACTTCACGAGCTTTTCTTTTTCAATACTTTCAGAAGTCGTCAGCTGCAGGGTCTTCGGCTTGTTTTCTTCCTTGTTGTAGGTTTCATCAAACCGCATAGGACTTAGTGACAGCAAGTCTTCTTTCATGAAATCCCAGTTGAAGGCGCCAAAATTCGCTTCTTCAATGATAATGTCACTTTTGATGTCTCTCAGCACGGTCTCTATTTTACTTTTCTCTTCTTCGGCAATCAGGTCAACCTTATTGAGGATTGCCAGTTGGGCATGCTTGACCTGCTTGACTACAGTTTCAATTTCTTCCATCTGGTCAAGAAAATGTGCACCGTCTACAACGCATATGGCACCGCGGTAGTCCATGGCACCCGGCTTAATGGAATGCAGTGCATCAAGGATTTCATTCATATTGGATGGATCTGCAAGACCAGAGCCTTCTACAAACAGATACTCTACATCTCTTTCCGACATTTCCCGAAGAGCATCCACGAACGACAGCTGGAGACAGGAACAGAATATGGACCCGCGATTGATTTCAATCATCTCAAGACCATCTTTTCGAATAATATCCCCATCAATACCCATTTTGCCAAATTCGTTCTGGATAACCCCAACACGGCTTCCATCCGTCTTTTCAAGAACATTCTTAAGGAAGCTGGTTTTTCCGGCACCTAAGAAGCCAGTTACCGTATAGAGCTTTACTGGTTGGATCATAAGTCACCTCATTCATCAGTTTTCACAAATTACTCTGAATTATTCACGCAGCATGCACACAATCAGCTGGTCAGATGCAAATAAGTCAGACGATAGGTTCACCCTATAATGATAGCATAGATGAGACCTGCAATATACCCATTGATGGTCTGACTTCTATTTTCACATCATACCTGGCTGTTTAGACCCGTTAATGATTAGAGACCCTGGATAATGGTATAATTTTTACGATTATAAAACATGCTATTTATAAGTATGTGAAAGGTGTGAATGAACCTCCCGCCACTTATCTGACACAGTCAGCTTGAAGTGGGGGTTTCCTATCTGAAAAACAATAATTCTTTCACAGGACATCGGTTTTGCCGGTGTCTTTCGTGTTTTACCACGGAAATGCATACTGTTCCAAAATAGGCAACACTCGCACACGTCATATGTATGCGAGAGGGCGGGAACCCGCCATTTACTACTTCTCGCTAAGCGATACGTAGATACGTCAGTTTTTCGGTGTCGTAGAGATACCGAATGTCACCGTGGAGATACTTAGACAAAATGTTCTTTGCGCCATGTATATCACGGTGTTCTGTATAACCACACCTACATATGTAATTGCGTGAGGAAACTTTCTGTTTTCTCTGGCAGACAGGGCATGTCTGCGAAGTATATGACTCTTCTTGCATCTCAAATGATATCCCTTTGGCTTCCAATTTGTAAGCAAGGCGCTCTTTGACTTGTCCAAAAGTCCAGTTGGATAACTTTTGACGCTGTCCTCTTCGAGCTTTCTTTTTCTTGCGGGTGTTTCTTTGAACTCCATCGGGATTACCCATTGCAACTTCTGTTACCTGATTGCTGATGCACCAGTCAACAAATTGCTTGGTTGTTTTGTGAACCATATCAGCTAATTGCGCTTCTGATTTTACAAGAATATATCGCTTCGCCTTGTTGTATTTCTTCCACTGACGAGATCCTTTCTTACATTTCGACATTTTCTTCTGGAGCTCTCGAAGCTTCTTGTTTCTAAAGTTGTGAACAGCTCTTTGCTTTCTTCCTGTGATTATAAGTGCGCTTCCGCCTTCGCACGAAGCTGCAATCGAATGAATTTCGCCTGGATCGATAGCTGCCACTTTGCGCGGAAGAGACAACGCTTCAGGATTTTGGCCGTCATCATATGATATGCAGAGCATCAACGTTCTGTCGTAGATAAGCTCAATCTCTTTCACAGCTCCAATCGGTAGATTCGGCACTTTGACACGTATCGGGGCTTGACGCTTCCTATTCCATATTCCAAGAGACAGGCTGATGAAGCCGCTTTCTTCAATTTTGAACGCCTTATCCACCCAAGTTGTATTATAGTGTTTCTTTTTCTTGTAAGGGTACTTGTTTTTAAGACCAAGTTTTCTTGCTTCTCTAGCCCCATTCCTCGCTTCCAGATACGAGTGGCAAACCGCTTGCACACTCTGTGAATGAAGAGGAAACTTGCCTTTGGTTGCTTTCTGGATTTGAGTTTTATCCATCCATTTGCCTTCGTTGGCAAGTGAGTACTCTTTTGACTCTACAAGGCAGGCGTTCCACACCTCAGCAGAAATGCGGTTGCACTCAAATAGTCTGTTAATGTCTTGTTTTGTTGCTTCAAAAGGCGTCTTCAAGGTTCTGTACACAGTTTTCACCTCACTTCGACTTTACAAAACTGATGTTCTCTCTAATTATAACAAAAAACCATATTTGTCATATGATTCCTTTGAAGACCGTGCTCTCCATCTCCCACCTACGCCGAATCGGTAAAGTTCGGGCGGCTTAGAGGAAGGAGACTTTCGCACACTATTTTAAATGAGAAAAAGTATTTTAAGTCTATTGCTTGTGCTCACCCTCATCCTTAGCGTCACTGCAACAGGATTTGCGGATGCTGCTACAATGACACAGAGCGCAGCAAACACAAGTGTAGAGCTTGTACAGACCGAAGTGAAGGCCTGGGAAATGATTGCGTTCAAGGTTTCGAATGCACCTGTAACAGAGAATGCATGGGTCGGACTCTTCGAGTACAAGTATGTAGACGAAGGTGAAGTCTATTACTGGTCCAGCAACTACGCATCTAAAATCATGGTTGAAAATTTAGGGTCTACACCCTATTTTGACACACCAAGAAATGCAAACGAAACACAGTATGTGATTACCGTTTTTGACAGGTACGGTTATGACTTGACGCCGGTTGCCGTAATTGACCCGGTTTTGGTGCATTACAGATATACACCTCCTAATTCATTCATTCCTGAAGAAGCAGAGGCTGCTCGTGTATATTATACCTACAGCCTGCCAATCGGGTCCTACGATTTTGAGTTTAGCCGCGTAGGCTATGAAACGCAGTATTTTGAAGACATGCGTATCGTAAAAGATGAGCCCCTTCGGGTTGATGTCTATATGGAAAAGATTAATTAGAACTCTTTATTTAGCTGAATACGCATTATGCATGTACACTTCTGACAAGAGCTTATAAAACAAGTCCAAGCAAATCAATAAAAAACGGATAGCCAAACACGTGTGCTTGGTTATCCGTTTTTACATGCCTATACAATTTTCACGTCATACTTTTATGCAATAAATGTCACTCTATTTCTGCCTTTAGACTTACTGATATAGAGTGCGTCGTCTGCGTTTTTAACCACTTCATAAAGATTACGCCCTGCATGATAAGCACTCACGCCCACACTGCAAGTAATATGCTGCGGAATACCGAAATCGTAGTTTTCTACCTCTGAACGTATTTTTTCAGCTAAGATTCTGGCTTCCATAAGCGAAGTCGCCTTACAGAGAATAAGGAATTCTTCACCGCCCCACCTGCCAGGAACATCATCTGGACCAATGCTTTCTTTTAATATCTCCGACATGTAAATGAGCACTTTATCTCCAGTTGGGTGTCCATAGACATCATTTACCGACTTGAAGTAGTCCATGTCAATAAGAAGAACTGAATAGACGATCCCCTCCTCAATTGCCGCCCCATGGACTTTTTCAAGGCAGGCATCGATCTTTCTTCTATTGTATAGACTGGTCAATGCATCCACCTCCGATAAATGGCGGAGTTTAACGTTTTTCTCTTCAATAAGAATCATGGAGTCGACCTGCTGAACAAAGCGGTAATAGGCCATCATGGATGCGCACCAGGCAATGATATTATTGGCAATCAGGTCCTGAACAAAGGTGTGATTCATTTGAACAGCCATTTCATAACGACCTAAGACAATAAAACCAGACACCGTTGTGCCATACATGAGAAGACTCCATTTGGGTGGCAGATAAAATAGAAATGCCGTACCGTAGAGCATGGCTATGTAAATGACTGGTATACTTATTTGCCCAGGTGTGACATAAACTGCCCTATAAATGGAAATGCTCAGGAGCAGCGCCAAATAGGACACATGGAGTGCATTCAATGTACACGAGGGTTTTAGGTCGCGTCTGCTCTTATAATACAGGGCCGTGAACACAATAAGAAAGACCAGTGAAATTGCTGAAGTAAAAAGATGGGTTTTCCCAATATGGGTAGATGGGTCATTTAAAAATACAGCGTACACGAGCTGCTCAACCCAAAGAATAAGCGCAAGGACAATGAGTGATCGATTGTTATGTCGAAACATCTCTTCAAAATATCTGGTGTTTTTCTTTTCTAAAATTTTTAAAAGCGCATTCTTAGCTTCTATGAACATATGCCTCAACCTTATCCATCTGAATTATCTCGTTTCATTATATCAGAGATTGTGGGGGTTGGGTGTTGGGGAGAGAGAGATTTAACCGTTTATTGGGGGAAATTTGATATTGATGGGTGTGACCTTGAATGTATGAGTTAATTGAGATATAAAAAAAGCGCCTTCAGCAGCTTATAAACCATCATAGCCGCTTCTGCTCTTGTAGAGCTGCCCTTCGGTGCAAATGTGCCGTTTGGATTGAAGTCCCCATCTCCATAGCCACTGATGACATAACGTGAGGCGAGTGTGTTGATGGCTTCTTCCGCCCATGATGCCTGAGCCGTATCAGCAAGTGTCTTTTCAACATTCATTGTTGTGAAGAAACCTGTCTCATCTGTTGTAAACTCAAGCTGGCCGGTTTCAGCATTGTAGAATCCGCCTACCGGTTTCCAGTCTTAATAGGATTCTCTCACCAAAAAAAGAGGGGGCTGTGCCCCCCCTGACTCTACAAAACTCCGATATACGGTCTTGCTGAACTAAGTCAACTAAGAATAGATTTTTTTCAGTATTGAAGCGGCCATTTCTTTTGATACAGTCCCTTTTGGGTCTAGGCTGGCTTCTTCTGTGGACATAAGGTCCAGTTCAATCATCATAGCCATATAATCTTTTGACCATGCTTCTGCCAAGTTCTCATCTTCAAATGCCTGCAACCCCTCTTTGAGTTTGCTGTTGATATTTTTCTGCTCGTAGTTTACAAGGGCTTTTCCTAATAGTACAGCCATTTCTTCACGGGTCACTGTACCATCAGGATCAAATGCGACCTCTGACTTGCCCGAGAAGAGACCTGCAGCATAGCCAGATGCAATATCTTCATAGTAAACATCACCCTCTGCCATATCTTCGAAAGGAATTTCAGCGGTTGGGTTATCCAGTCCATTGGCACGTGTTATCCAGCTTGCAAGTTCCTCCCGTGTTACATTTGTATTTGCGAAGTCTGTCGATTCGTCTATGATTCCTTTGTTTAAAAGGGCATTTACATCAGCCGAAACTTCTTCGTTGCCGGACACCATATGGGTTTTGTTGGTTTTCATGACTGTATACTGACTCAGGTGCAGACGTTTAGTTGATATGGTATTTGTTAATGGATCGTACTGACCGCCTACAGGTTCCCAAATACCTTTTTCCTCGTCAAGTCTGAATATGCTCAGTGAATCGCTAAACTCTGTCACCGAACGTTCATCATCAAACTCAAATTGTTCCAGGTCAAAGGTAAGTACCGATGGCCTGTTAAGCACATTCTTTTCTTCATTATTGACAAAGAAACGTACATCTGCAATAATGCCTTTTATAAAACCCGTTGGTGGGACTGGACTGTCATTTGGTGTGTTATCAAAGGCAATCCTTATTTCTGTATCCGTCTGACCCATGAGGTCAGCCTTATCAATCCCCAGTTTTATGCCGGATGTCTCTATAGCAATGCGGTCTACATTCGTGTTCTGAATGGACTGCTGGACTGCCTTTTCGAGCAAGACAGACACTTCATTGGTCTGGGATATAGCCTCCAGGGTCACTTCAAAATCAAAGTCACGCACATTGTCTTCTCCATAATAACTGCTCAGGGCAGTTTCAGTTTGTGTATAGAGCCTTGCCAGTTCCTGTATTTTGAAAACAAGACTCACTGGATTTGGCTTGATAAGAGTTCTATTCCCTTCAACAGAAATATCTGCTTCCGGCACAATCTTACCAATTTTTTGCGCAACTTGCTCGCCCAAAGTTTGTACTGCATAGTCTACTGCAGCTGTCTTGGCCACTTGACTGCTTTCATCAGCAGAAACAAGTGCTTTAAGTACCTGATTGGCATAGGTCACCACATCCTCTTCACGGTCTGCTTCCACTTGAACAATCTGTTTAGTGACTGCTTCTGTCACGTCGCACACTTTCTCTTCTGCCCAAGTCTCAGATCCTTCAGCGCTTTCTGCAGTTGCGTAAATTATTTGAAGAAGATTACTGACTTGCGCCACAGTATCTTCAACACTTGGTACTGCAGCATCTGGAGCCTCAAGCGTAGCCTTGACCAAGTCATCTACCGCCTCTGCTTCCATAATTTCCTGACTTGTTGCTACCTCTACAGATTCATTACTTGTACTTGTTGAAGCTGTTGAGGAAGTTTTCCTATCTCTATCATCATCTCTGTCCTTTATGACGATTGCCTGCGCACGTGTGACTATCAAATTATAGAGTGTTGAAAGTTCTGCTTTTGATGAGCAAACTTGTATCTCTATCTGATTTTCACCAACATCCAGCTGAATGGCTGCACTGCTTGTGACATTTGAGAGTGCTTGGCTGTTAACCAGAACATAAGCTGAATCATCAGTCTGCGGCCATAGCGTCAGCTCGTCTACTGAATTGGCCACACTTGCAGTGTAGCGGTATGTCAGACCATCAAAGTCCGGAGACAAGGTGCCCGCACTGAGCCTCATATCCGTGAGCACTACTGGTTCAAGAACCTCCTGGGCTCGGGTCACATTGATATGATAGATTGTCTTTGATGTACCTGTACGATCTGTAACCTCAATATCAATAGGATTCGCACCCACATCCAGACGGATTGCTGCACCTGAAGTTGTCGTTACAGGGATTTCATTTATTGTCACCGCTGCATTTTCATCTTGAGATTCAGGTGTCACCACCACTTCATCTATGTCATACCCCACACGCATGGTATAGGCTGTCACGGATGGCTCAAAGGCCGGTGTCAGACTTCCTTGATTCACAGTCATACTGGCCAGTTTAGAGGAACCTGCTTCCTGAGGTGCGCGCACCACTGTCAAGATATAGGTCACTGTCTCATTTTCAGCATTGGTCACCAGGATTCTGATGACATTGTCACCTACATCCAGAGCATGATTCTGGCCTGGGGCCTTGTCATTTGCAAGAATTTCATAAGTATCAGTATAGGTGCTTGAAACAACCGGATCTACAGATACTTGAGACACATCATAATCCACATAGGCTGCGTACTCCAAATTGAGCGGGTCAAATACCGGTGTCAGGCTTCCACTGCTAAGTTCTAGGTTTTCAAGGACTTGACCAATAGCCTCTCTTATAATATCAACCTGATAGACCCTAGACACTTGACCCGTCTTTTCTGTAACGCTTATTTCAATCAGATTGTGTCCAACCTTCAGGTCATAGACGTCACTGCCACTTGTAGAAACTGGTATCCCGTTTACTGCCACATCTGCAAATGTGTCTTCAGCAGTATAGGCCAGGGTAACCCTTGATGTATCATATCCCACATTTGCCGTGTAGGACAGAATGCTACTGTCAAAGCTTGGGCTCAAATCTACCTGATCAAGGTCCAGGGCTGACAGTTCTGAAGACCCAGCACTTGCCACGTAGCCATTTGCAAAAGCGCCGGTCTGGATATTGAATGCCGGAGTTACTGCAAGGACATTTTGGCCCTGCTTTACAACAAGAACAGCGTAGGATGAATCTGTCGCATTATTGAGAACATAGGTTAGACCCTCCTCCGTCAGTTCAATTTCAGAAATGCCCGCCAAATAAGTCAGTGCGTCTGCAGATTCTTTCACGTCAGCAAGCAGGTCCATGTGCGATATTTCGTTTACACTGCTGATGCTTTCATCGTAGAAGGTATAGAACCTGTAATTCAGGGCCGGATCCGCCGTCAGGTTCTTAATGTCGGCATTAGCAGTGATTGCTGTACTTTCTGTTCCCGGATCAGTTTCTGTGGCACCAACAGTTATGGATGAACTCGTAGTCGTGAAGGTCATCACGTCCATGAGTTTGACCGAACCGGTAAACTGGCCCACCAGGCAATTTGTGTTATCCTTGAGTTGCCTGTCAGAGTCCATGTCCATAATCAGTCCGTAAACTTCCGATTCAATGAATGGCGTGTATTCTTCAACATATATCGACCAATCATCATCAAAATACAAATCATACTCTTGAGGCAAATACCCATATTCAAATACCCCTTTATTGGGATCACCAACTCCATCTGACAAGAGTTCAATACCTTCAACCGCATCTCCAAAGTAGAAATCATCATCATCTAAAAATTCAATAGTCGTCCCATTAATGTAACGTACCCCTGTAACACGGTCACCCGTATAATCTATGTCAGATCCCTCGAATGCGTAGTCTTCATCACTTAAATTTGAATTCACGCCATAGAGTGACTCTACTTCTGATTCAAGGTAAAGGACAAAGTCATCAGACCCATTCATGATTGCTTCATACTCTAAAGTGATAATGACATGGTTATCCCACAGTTCTAAAGTGTAATCACTATAATTTGCATAGCCACTGCCATTCCATTCATCATCACTTGTGTTTTCAATTACGTAGCGACCCAAGTCTTTTGGAGAAATATCCATATCCCAGACCACTTCAATCTGGCAGGTGTTTAGGGCCTTGACTTTGACAATACCTGGTTCGCGTGTGTCTTCATCCAGGGTTTCAAATGCAAGTACTTCTGAAAGTACGGGACGGCCAATTTCATCAGTAACATAGTCACTCAATCCTGCTATGAGTAGGCTGTCGTCTTCATTAAAATAATCCGCCATTTGTGTATTGAGTATAACCAAATCAGATTCTATCGAGTCATCGCCTTCAAGTACATATTCCTTATTAGATGCTTCCAAAGCGTCTAAATACCCATCACCGTCAACATCTTCATACACCGGAACTTCGAAGCCATAACCGTTTGTTCCTAAATAGTCCCACGGAATCAAAACATCACTTGAATAACGTACATGTACTTCATCTGGACCCACTTGGTCGATGGATACTACCTGAGGCAAGTCCGTCGAATTATAGGTATAATTCAGGTCAATGCTATAATCAGAAGCAGTGTATTCGATTCCATTACCCGCTTTGTCTGCCATATTTTCAAAGGACAGGATATCCAGACCTATATGGGCACCCTCAGAAATCACAAAGGCATTGCGGTCAGGGACATATAAACGGTATCCGTTGAAGATGACCGTGTCGTCCGCGTTTGAATTTATATCGGCTGCAAAGAGGTAAACCCTTTCACCAGTATCCAGGAACGTAGAATCGGAGGCTTCTACACGTGCCTCAATATAGGATACACGAGCGCCAGTACTTTGGACCTGGCTCATGAAGGACGAAGGGTCTGATACATAGCTCGAAAGTTCCTCCTCCAATACTCCATATTCCAATTTTATCGCTTCACTGAACTGAACCCTTACCACACCGGTATCTGAAACTTGTACATCCACGACTTTCGGACATATCAAATCCGCCTCCTGCGCTGTAGCAACAAAATCCTCTGCTACATCATCTTGAGTAGTCGAGGTAAAGTTATCAAATACAAGCTCGCAGACTGCATTGGGTTCGAAGACATCAAATTTTGCCAAGATTGCATATGGCATTTGAACTCCATCTTTATCCTGTGCATAAGTCACCTCTAGTGCTGATGCATCGTTTACCTTGTAATGGTCGGTATTGAGCGCATCGAATGCATCCAAATCACGGGTAAAGGTGATTTCAAGCAAGTCCTCCCCCAGCACATAAATGTTTTCGATGCCTGCACCTGCACTAGCTTCATTTGCTGTATCCTGGGGGTCTCCTTCTGTCGTCCATACTTCGTAGGTGTAAGCCCCTATTGTAAAATCCAAGTCTGATTGATGCACCGCACCCGGTGTGTTTTCATCATTGATCGGGTTACCGTAGAGGTAGACCTGATCAAGCACGAACATATTTGACAATGGACTGATATCGTGGATTGCGTTTGACTGGAGATTCAGCCAGGTCAAACCCGTCATGGATGACAGGGCGCTAATATCTTCAATCTGGTTGTCTGACAGGTCCAAACTTTCCAACCGTTCAAGGCTGCTGATAGCCCGCAGGTCTGTAATACTATTTTCCTGGAGCTCCAGTTTTTTAAGGGCTGTCATGCCACTCAGGCCACTCAAATCCGAAATAGCCATACCTTCAAGTTCAAGTCTTGTAAGGCGGTTGAGGCCTTTCAAAACATCCGTCGAGTCCATGTCATTTTTATATAAGTTCAGTTCTCGGAGGTAGCCCATGTCATCCAGCTGGGTTAGGTCAAAAACGCCTGCTGGATCATCGATATCCAGTTCTTTCAGAAAACGAAAGTGGGTCAGGTCAGAAAGGCCCGTATCTGCATCCATGGCCAAGTCCTGCAAATAGTTCAGGTCATTCAAAAAGCTGTAGTCCTCAAAACGGCTACCATCCATATACAAGCCGTACATATGGTCATTAAGAACAATGGCGGAACCGTCCCCTATAGTGGTCGACCAAAGGTCCAGGGTATCCAGACTCTCAAGGTCTTCAATGCGGTCTGCGTTTAAAATCTCGCTGTCACTCAATCCTAAAAACCACAGATTGTCCAGGCCGGAAAGCAGGGCAATGTCCACACTGCCATCGTAGTTGATTTCCAGTTCGTTTAGGGCCATCAACCGACCCAAGGGTGCCAGATCCAGATTTTCTACATCATAGATATCGACTTCAAGTTCTGTGACCTTATTCAAGTACTGGATTCCCTCCAATGACTGAATATTATCCAGGTCAAGGACCAGGTCTTCATCACAATTCATGAGGTCTCCGTAGGTAATGATATCCTGACCTGTATAGTAATCATATTGGCCCAGCCCTTCTTCAACCAAGGCATATTTCAGCCGGTCATCAGCAAATGCCACTGGGTCTTCGAAACTTACGACTTCCAGATCAATTGTGTATTGCAAGGTTGAGCCGTTTTGCGAAGTGACTTCGATAACAAGTGTCGTATCGCCATCCAGTCCCCAAAGGGTATATTTAGGCGAAGTCCTGTCAATATAAGCCGCATTGATGACCACGTCGGACAGCATAGAAGCCGAAAGGGCCTCTACAGTTACCGTGAAATTCTCATCCGTTACAAGTGCCTCATAGGACAGGGTTTGCGGATCAAATGCCGGATACAGGTCAGCACCGCTTAGATTGAGCACACTAAGCTGGGCATCTTCCGCACTGGGAATTGTCCAAACTTCAATGGTTTCAGCATTATGATAGGATGTGATATCCAGAGCTATATCATGGACCGCACCCGGTGTGTCGCTGGTGTTAATTGGGTTGTCCCCTTTGCTGAAAAAATACATTTCAATTTGACTTAGAGGGCTAAGGTCCTTAATTTGATTTTGACCCAGGTCAAGTTCGTTGAAATTTGTAAAATGTGCTAAGCTGCTTATATCCTCAATACTGTTATTGCCCAAATCGAGTGTGAAATCCATATAGTCTATAAATGCCAAATTCATGGATCCTAAAGGCGCGATACTCGATATTTGGTTTGTGCCCAAATCTATAGTCGTAAGATTTGGAAGGGTGTTCAAGACACCTATATCTGTAATGGAATTGTCTCCCAAATTTAGAGAGCGCAGTCCCTTTAGCGGACTCAAGCCATCAATATCAGTAATTTCATTTGCCTCCAGCTCAAGCGCGCGCACAATAGATAAATCATTGAGCGCACTGAGACTCTCAATATTCTTTATTGACAAACAGACAGTTTCCAAGTTACAAAAATTATTTAGCACACTCAAATCCTGAATTTCATTGCCCTCAAGTTCGAGGAACTTGATCTGAGACGGAAGCTGAAATAGACTCGTACTTGTTAGATTATTTTCTTCGAGTGCTGCAAACTCCAAATTTTTAAGCTCGCTTAATGGTTCAACTGACTCAATGTTATTCCCAATCAAATATAATGATTCAAGATTTGTAAAATAGGCAAGCCCTTCGATAGATGTGATTTCACATTCACTCAAATCCATCTTCTTCAGAAATCTTGCCTCTTCAACTGAGATTTCACCATCTGCATCTACGTCTGCGCCTTCCTCAAGTATCGCAGCCTTCAAATTTGGATCCGGGAACACAATGGATCCATTTGTATCCAATTCGGCATATGTAATTCCCTGCAAGGAACAGAATAAAATCAACATGCTTGCAAATACCTTGAACTTACTTTTCAAAGCCAATCACCCCTTAAATAGTTTTATTTATACTTATATCTCTATCTGAACTATAAAAATAGACGACACAAAGTGTCGTCTTCATTATTATGTATTAACTTAACTAGATTTATTTCAATTATTCCCAAAACACCGAATTCATACTGTAAATAACCATGAAGTCCATTGGTACATTTGTTCTATCCACATTGTATTCTACTTACTCATCCCCATGCAAACTGCACTTCACACGTCCATCCTCATAGGTTATTGTCCCATGGTCTGGACAGACTTCTCCGTAGTTCGCGCTCAAGAAGTTCTGAAAGCCTTCCTCCGTATGGTCATGCTCAAGCAAATAGCCCATGTAGGTCTTTTCAATGGTTTCCCTGTTGGTTTCACATACGACTTCAGAGGCTAAATCCTTTAAAACACTCAGTCTTGGTACTGCAACCGAAATCAGCATTCCTATAATAGCCACTGCAATGAGCAGTTCAATAAGCGTGAAACCACGCTCGGCTGAATGCTTCAATTTCCCCTTTGCTATAAGATTCATAGCGTCCCCCATTTTCCCACAGCCATTCCTCACGATATCTATCTTGTATCCATGATATACAGCCCTATAAAATGTGTCAACGCTTGCTTTTGCAATCAAAAACACCCAGCTGATTTGGCTCGGGTGTCTGAGTTTAAATTAGAGTCTAGTATTTAATTATTGTACCTGTAGATAAATTCCAGACTGCTGAAAACTTCGAAAGTCAAGACGCGGATGTAAGCCACTCCAGGAGCGTACTCTGCGTACGTGACTGGAGTGACTTACATCCAGCAACGCAGAATTTCGGAGTTTTCAGCAGTCTGGTTGGGTGCCTAGTCCAGTCGGTCAAATAAAATCGAAGCCTTGTAACGACTCATAAAGGCCGTCTTATCGCTGTTTAGAAAATAGATCTCGTAAGACCGGTCTCCATGCTCCAGAATTTTCGAAATGTGGTCAACATTGATAATATAGGATTTATGCACTCTCAGAAATGAATCTGAAAGCTTATCCTCTATGTCCGATATGTTCTGGCGTATTGCCACGGTGTCATCCTCTGTGTGAATGTAGACATCCTTTTGCAGCTTCTCAATGAATAGAATTCGGCTGTAAGGAATCCAGTATATTTCTTTTTTTGTTCTGAGCAGCAGACGCCCTTCGGCCCCTTTGTCCTGGACCTTTGAAGAAGCCTTCGCCGACTCGATGTGCTTGATGACCTGCTTGATGCTTCTTTTGAAGGCCAGAATATCGATTGGCTTCACATGAAAGTCATAGGGATGAATCTCAAAGGTGTCGAGTGCCCACTCAGGATGCGAACTGATAATCAAGAGTTCCACGTCCGGATTTCTCTCGACGACCATTCGCCCGACATCGATCCCTGTGTGCCCATCACCAATCTCAATATCAAGCAGTGCCAAGTCGATGCTGCCATTTTCAGCGATCCACTGTGCTTCCTGATAGGATGAGGCCATATGAATGTTTGCTGCTGTATAGTCTTCTTCGATTATTTTCCGGAGCATTCTCCGGGTTGCTCCATTGTCATCCAGTATTAGAATTTCCATAGTCCCACCCCCATATCCTACTCTTATGCTACTGAACTTCTTTTCACATCATCAAACAGGCTCTCTGCATAAACCTCCGCTTCGTCATAGGCTTCAACATACAGCAGAGCCTGCAGGGTTTGAAGGTGTCTGCCCATTTCGTGCCTTGTCTTCAGGTCCTCCTGAATTTGATTTCTTGCCCTTTGCATATGCTTCTTTTCATCATGAAGTGCTACGATGACTGCTGTGCCCATTACGGTAACCGTCAGCACGCTGAGGATAAACATAATCAGGAATGCCTCCCTATGCATTTCTACAGACACATTCATGAATGTGCGCGAGCCCATCTGCAAAAGCCCCACAACGGATATTATGGATATCACAACCATCTTTGAGCAAATCTTAATCTTGCCTTCTCTGCTTGCCATAATCAAGCCCCCCAGCCTTCATACAGTCGGAAACAGAACGCGAAAACGCGTATGTGGCTCTGTTTCTATTACGAGTACACCATTCTTTTCGTTTACAATATCTTGTATAATTGACATTCCAAAACCGTGACCCTTTTCTTTTTTAGTTGTATAGCCCGGTTCTAAAATCACATCAGCGTGTTCCTGTGACAAGGTCTGATGACTGTTGCTTACTTCTATCATGAACCTTGATGTGTCTTCCAGTCTGCAAAATCCAATTCTCAGGTTCACCCATCGGTCTTTATTGGAATCTACAGAAGTAAGCGCTCGAAGTGCGTTGTCCAGCAAATTCCCAACAAGACTGCTGTACTCCTTATAGCTGATATATCGGTTCATGTTTTCACATGCGCATTCAAAGCTGAATCCAATGCCCGACTCGTGGGCAATCTGAACATATTCAGCAAGGAGAAGTTCTTCCAGGGTCTTGCCCTCTTCAACCCGGTCTTGTATTTTCTTTGCGGCTGCAACGGCGTTGATATATTTTGCAGCATACACATGCTTTCCATCTGAAATCATGCGTTGTATTTCTTTTAACTGTCTGAGCGTATTTTCATTGTATACTTCAAGATGCTCAGAGTGTGTGTCATCCAAATTTCCCATTTGCTTAAGCTGATAAAAAGAATAGAAGCCTACCCCTGAAGCGATGCAGTATCCCATAAATAGGAACACAACGACAAATTGCTGATGCGCTCCCAGGTCATAAGCCGATCCGATAATCGAGCTCATCCCAACAAGGACCATAAACTGCAGCAACCCGAAAAGCAATACAATACGCTGACTGCGTCTGCTTTTCATATATCCCCCTCATATTGATAAATATTTCACGTGCCTATTTCAACACTCAGATTGTACTAGTTTAAATACAAGGACTTAAGTCATTCATCCTAAGTAAATAAGTCAAATCCCTAGGTCTTAATTATACTAAAGTAAGGTAATTGCCATCAATGCAAGTGGCTAAAACTCTCAATTTTTGTAACATAGTGAGAACGTTGTCGAATTTTGTCGAGAGTTTGACGCGTTTCTAGGCCTTCATTGCTGTTACCCTTTTGTTACAAAGTGTGTATCTACAACCATCCCATCACATTTTGATAACATTTTATTACGATAACTTTGCCTGACAGAGGGCAAACAGGTCCCTCAATTCGACATTTTCTGACTTTAGACTTGTATACTTTACACAAAACTAGAATCATTCAGTCTTCTTTCATTTCGCTGGATATACCAGATTTGACTACATTATTTTGTATTGAACAATTCCGAATCATCCTATTCTACAGCTTCACAGCCAAAATTTCCATTTTCGTAATTTCAGTTACAGGCTCTGCTTTTCAAGCTTCATATTAGCGCGTTTTAGAATTAATACATAATGTAAATGATTTTTGAGATGTGTTTAATTCTAGTATTATACAATCATGACAATTATGACTATTATCGTCATAAAAACTTCAAGGAATCACTTTTTAAATGAGGCAAGAGGCCAAAAACCGGGTAAATATGTAATGATGGAAGACTTTTTGTGTCAATTTTGCACGTGTTGCTTTCAATATAGTAGGAGATGTTTGTTATGAGACTGAAAAAACGCTTTCTGGTTTGGGGACTCATCGCCACGATGCTCATTGCTGGACTGAATCCGTACCCGATCTCATTCGCGTCCAATTCAGCCAGTACGGGACCGGCCCTGGCATTTGACACCTCAAACGACAGATACCTTATGGTCTACGCTTCCGATGCCGGTGGAGGCGAAAACGACATCTTAGGTCAGTTTCTTAGTGCAACCGGCTCCCCTCAAGGAGACCCATTTGAAATCTCCGGCACCTCAGGTACAGATTCCGGTGCACCAGAAATCATTTATGATTCTGACAATGACAGATTCATCATTGTATGGCAGGACGGTCGTGGTGCCACACTACAGATATATCTGACAATACTGGATGAGGACGGCGAGGTCCTTGTCAGCGAATATATTTTGGACGGCACCAGCGACTATCAAATGACGCCACTTCTTGCAAGAAGCCCTGACAACGACACATTTCTTGTCTTATGGCTTGAAAAAGACGCGCCTGATGACGAAACAGGCTCTCTTAATGGCGCTTATGTTCAAGAGGATGATTTGTCCTCAGAACACTTTGACTTCACCAAGAAGGATGACGCGCTTAGCTTTGATTTGACCTACGACGCAACCAATCACCAGTATGTCATCGTGTGGGACTCCCTACTTGGTGGAAATCGAACACGCCTCAACGTTGAATATTTGGACAGCAGCGGAGAAACCGAGAAAGGCGTCACCTATATCAGTCCTGGTGACGGTGATATTGCGGCACCGAGCATTGCCTACAGCGAATCTGCAGGGGAAAACCTCGTTGTCTGGATTGACGAGTCTGACGACGTCGATGATGTCTACAGCCACTATGCTACAACAACCGGGTCAGCCGTGTATATCATGTCTGCTGATGCCGGCATCGACATTACCGAAGTCAATCTTGTCAGCAGCGGTACCAGCGATGAGCTCCTTCTCGTCTGGTCTGAATTTGATGGCGAGTCCTACTCCGTCATAGGCAATTATGTCAACGACGATGGTACTGCGACCGGAGATGAAAACATTGTCATTACTTCAGGTTCTTCAGAACCTGTGGATACCGTAATCGCCTTCAATCCAATCAATGACAATTTCCTTGTCATGCAGGACGACGGTTCTGGCGATGCACCAGAACCCATCACTGGAGATGACGCTCTGACCGGCGATACTGCACCGGGAACCCTTGAGTTTTCAACCGTATCTTCTGCAGTTGAAGAAACGGGATCGGCCACAGTCACCGTGAAAAGAACAGGTGGTTCAGACGGTAGGGTAGGCATTTCCTATCATACAGTCTCTCAGACTGCAGGTTCAAATGACTTCATGGCGACTTCCGGCACCCTGACCTTCAATGACGGTGAGACGCAGAAGACCATCAGCGTACCAATTATTGAAGATACCGACGATGAAGATGACGAATATTTCGATATAGAACTTAGCACGCCAACGGGTGGTGCTCTTCTTGGCAACGCAGACACCCACACGGTGGCAATTCAGGATGATGATGACCCTAAAGGCACCTTCGCGTTTGCATCAAGCGACAAAAATGTCCTTGAAGGCGATTCAGTCGAACTCATCGTGGAACGCCAGCTTGGTCAGAACGGCATCGTAACCGTTGACTATGAAATCAGCGGACTGACTGCCGACAGCGCCGACTTCACGGCTGAAAGCGGAACGCTCACCTATCTTAATGGCGAAGATACCAAAACCCTTACAGTTCAGTCTATAGCTGATACCGAAACAGAGTCAGATGAGACCATCGCGGTCAAACTTTCAAACCCAAGCAGCGGTACATTTTTAGGGAGCCCAGACATTGTTACGGTTACCATTATTGACGATGACCAGCCCACAGAGTCAATCAGCTTCAAAACAGACTCAAAGAGCATTGCTGAAGGTGATACGGCAGTGCTTACAGTCATGCGCCAAGGTCTGCTAGATACAGATGTCACAGTAGATTATGAGACGGTTTACGGAACAGCGGGTTCTGATGATATCTCAGCCGAAAGCGGCACGCTCACCTTTGAAGCTGGTCAAAGCACAGCAGCGATTTCCATAGCTTCTGTCGATGACCCTATTAAAGAATCGACAGAGGACTTCTCAGTGCAATTGACCAGTGCTGCAATACCAGCCTATTTGGGAAGTATCACACAGATTGATGTGACCCTTTATGACAACGACGCCGAAGTCCGTTTCAACGCCAGTGAAAAGACCGTCATAGAAGGCCAGTCCGTCACACTCACCCTTGAACGTGATGGCACGACAGATTCAGAGGCTTCCATTGACTTTGCCTTTGCCTCGAATACAGCCAGTGCTTCCGATTTTACCGCTTCAAGCGGAACCCTTACCTTTGCAAGTGGTGAAACAGTGAACACAATAACTGTCACAACTACTGAAGATCCTGATGTTGAAGAAACAGAATCCTTCAGCGTCAGCCTGGACAACCCGTCAGATAACCTCCAGGTTGGTAGCCCTGATACCGTAGAAATTTTCATCATCGACAATGATGAACTTATAGATAGCTTCTCATTTGTAGGTGAAAGCACGGATGCTTACGAAGGAGACGCTTTGAGCATCAAGGTTCTGCGCACAGGCGACCTGATCGGTAGTGAAACCGTTGACTACACTGTTTCAGCAGGAACAGCAGAAACCGATGATCATACCCTGGTGGCCGGCACACTTAGTTTTGCAAACACCACAGACACTCAATATATTGAATTTGAACTTACTGACGATTTGACGCTTGAAGAATCTGAAGACTTTAGCATCATTCTTGAAAACCCTTCAGACCGTGCTCAAATCGGAGACATTGACACCCATACTGTAAACATCATTGACACTGATGCAGCTTTCACCGTGAGTCAAGCCCAGCAGTCCATTTATGAAGGGGCTTCAGACTATGTCAATATTGTCAGGTCCGGGTATGTGAATACGGAGGCTACCGTTTACTACAGCACGCTTAGCGGTACAGCAGATTCGAATGATTTCACACCTAGTTTGGGCACACTGACCTTTGCACCTGGTGAGCAATTTAAGGCAATTGAGATTACAACTGTCGATGACTTTGAAGTGGAACCGGACGAAGTCTTTTCACTTGTTCTCGGTGCTCCATCAGACAATACGCAGCTGGGCACTCCAAGCTCTGTAGAAATCACAATCATTAATGATGACACAGAAGCAACCACCTTTAGCTTTACAACCAGTTCACGGTCTGTCACAGAAGGCGACAGTCTGAATCTGACCGTGAAGAAATCTGGTCCGGTTGAAAATGCCGCAAATGTGGACTATGAGGTTATAAGCGGAACAGCAACGGCCGATGATATTACAATAGATGCAGGAACACTTGTCTTCACCTCTGAGGACAGTGAAAAGAATATTATTGTGAATACGACAGAAGACGCAATAATGGAGTCGTCAGAAACCTTCACACTCGTGCTCAGCAATCCAACTGGCTCAGCTGAGCTGGGAAGTATCATCCAGGTTACAATGACACTCAACGATGACGATTCACAGGTTAACTTGAAATCAGATGCCAAAACAGTCGTCGAAGGTCAGTCCGTACGCCTGACCCTTGAGAAAAGCGGTATCATTACCGAAAGTACCAGCGTTGCCTATACACTTACACCCGAAACGGCAACCACTGCTGATTACACCGACAGTTCAGGCAGCATCACCTTTGGCATTGGTGAAAATATTAAAACCCTTGATATTGACATTACAGATGACAGCGAGATAGAGTCTTCAGAAACATTCAGCCTGACCCTTGGAAGCGCGACAGGCAACATGGCAGTTGGTAGTCTTGGCAGCACACAAATTACAATCCTTGACAACGATGCTGTCGCAAGCAGTATCACTTTCGCACAGGCTTCTGTCGATGCAGATGAGGGAGATATCCTCGAGATCACAGTACTCCGTTCTGGAAATCTTGAAGGGACAAGCACCGCAAGCTACACATTGGTTTCAGGAACAGCTGACTCCGAGGACTATAGCACGTCATCCGGCACGGTCATCTTCTTAGACGGTGAAAGTTCCAAAACAATCACCATTGCCCTTTCAGATGACAACACCTTGGAGGATCCAGAAAGTTTCAGCATTGTACTGTCGAATCCTGATGCAGGTGCCGAGCTCGGTGTCATCAAGACCCTTTCAGTAAATATTGAGGACAACGACACCCTAATCGCGCTTGAACAAACAGTTCAAACCATTTCAGAAGGAGATATCACACAGCTTTACGTCTCCAGAACCGGTGATTTAAATGCCACCGTGACCGTTGACTACAGCATTCTTGCTGACAGCGCAGACGCAAGTGATTACGTTCTTACTTCAGGAACACTCACCTTCCTGCCAGGACAACAGACACAGATTATTGAAATCGAAACCACAGATGACCTTGAGATTGAAGAGGCAGAGCAGTTCTCCATTGTACTGGTGAATCCGTCAGGAAATGTACAGATTGCTGAAGAAGATACGGCACAAATTATTATCAATGACAACGACATCATCCAGTCAAGCATCAGCTTCTCCAGCAGTTCCAAGACCATTGAGGAAGGCAGTTATGTCTCCCTCACCCTGGTTCGTACAGGATCGCTTTCAGGCACCGCAAGTGCAGATTATAGTTTTATCAGCGGTACAGCAGGTGCGTCTGATTACTTCGATACCAGCGGTACAGTTCATTTTGCAGACGGCGAAAGCGCAAAAACCATCACCGTTGCAACCATGGACGACAGCCTTGAAGAAGCAACTGAACTTTACACCATCACTCTTAGCAATCCATCCGAGGGATGCGCGCTCGGAAAAATCACTGAGGTTTCTCTGCTGATTAGAGATAATGATCAGGTTCTTGACACATTCACCTTTGTTAGCGGTTCAGAAACCGTCGATGAAGGCGACTCAGTAAGCATTACTGTAGAACGCACCGGCAGCACAGAAGACGAAGCAGAAGTAGACTATCTGTATGTTTCAGGAACAGCAGATGATGAAGACTATGTTGAAACAATAGGCACTGTGGTCTTTGAAGCCGGCGAGACGACTGCGACAATCAAGGTTAAGGCACGTGTCGACACTGTGGATGAAACCAGCGAGTACTTCTATGTACTGCTCTACAACCCAAGCGACAATGTGACCATTGGGGATATTGCAACGACAATTGTCGTCATCAACAACAAGACCTACACCCGCGACAGCCGGGACAGCCGTGACACGACACAAACCTCAACAGTTGAGACAACTTCAGTCACAGAAACCAGCACGACTGATTACGTCAAGATCGTTAACGACCTCACCAATGTGCTGGTCACCAAAGCACTGACAAACGACATCATTACCGATCAAAGCACACAGACTTATTATGACAAGATCGAAGACCTCATGCAGTATATCGATTCAGATGATGGCATCAAACTTGCCATGAATGATTATGTAGACACTGTTCAGCTGTTTGAGAATATGGATGTGGAAGACACATGGATTGACCTCATGCTTATTGAACGTGTACAGGTCTTTACTGAGACAACCGCCAATGTGGAAAATCATGAGGACCTGACGGAGAAATTCATCAAGAGTATACAGGAAGTTGAAGCCTCAAGACTCAACGAAACCGGCGCCGATCTTGACAAAGCCATTGAGGAAATGGTCGATGTGACCCTTCGTGACGTTGGAACCATCCACGATGGACACTCCGTTGAGGAGAAGGACCAGGTCTATACTGTCACCTTCAACTCTAACAGCGTACAGAACCAGCTCCTTGATGAAGCACAGGCATTTACTTCCCTCAATAGGGTTATTGAAGACTACTACGGCGATGATAATGTCAGAGACTTTGATTTCTCCGTGACACTGGATATTCCGAAATACGGCAACAATATGAAGGTGGAAATTGATAAGGACACACTCCAAGTCATTCGACTTGCAAATACAGATAAGCTTGGACTTTCTGTCGAAGGCTTTGAAATCGAAATTGACAGGTCTGTTTATGCACCTAGTGAAGGTCAGATTGTATCCAACCTCATGTTTGAGATGACATTTGACGAAACAAATGGCAACATAAGTGGTTCACAGATTCAGAATAAAGCTGGCTTCTCAGTTGATGTAAATGCCTATGTAGATGGCGTCAAGCAAGACTACTTCATCCAGCCTGTTCAACTGATTTTCTCCCTTGACAGCTTCGCGTTTGACGAAGAGACCTTCAACACCGACAAGCTCAGCGTATTCAGGCTAAATGATGAAACTGGTGTCTGGAAACCTGTTGGCGGTTCCTACAATCCGTACACCAACACCATGGCTGTCTACAGACAGAAATTGAGTCAATACACTGTCATGCAGACAAATAAGACCTTCAATGACATTGAAGATTCCTCCGCCAAGGCAGAAATCGAAGCCCTGCTTGGCAAGGGCATCATTGATGAGACTGCATCATTTGATCCTGGAGAAAGCATTACCCGTGAGGAAATGGCAACCTGGATTGCAAGGTCCTATGGTCTTGAAAATGATGATTCCGAAATGCCTTTTGAAGACGTCGCAGAGGGCAGTGACCACTACAGCGAACTGGCTGCAGCCTATGAGTCCGGCATTATTTCAGGAACCTCAGATACCGCCTTCAACCCAGAAGGCACTGTTACAAAAGAAGAAATGGCTGTCATGCTTGCAAATGCCATGACGCAGTTTGAAGAGAAAAAACTGAATGAGAATTTGGGCGGAGAGCTTGCACAGCTTTCAGATCGTGAACTGATTGAAGACTGGGCAGACGACGAAGTCGCATTCCTAGGAGAATTGGGTATTCTTGAAGACGAGGATGGCGCACTCAATCCAGATGCAGCAGTAACCAAAGAACTGGCAGCAAGCATTATTAAACGAATTTCAGGTTAATGTCTTAAACAGGGGATAAATGTATGATGCCTTTGGACAAATATTTCATAAAACCCGGTAAGCTGAATGAGCTGAAGGCATATATCCAAAAGAAATACCCTGACATTTCTGAAACAGAACTCAATCAGGTTTATGAGCATGCCATGAAAAGCTTTGTAAACCGGCATATAGCACATACACGCAGGGACATTGACAATAATGTCTCTGCACAGGTGCTTCGTGAATTTTATGCCTCGCAAACGCGGGGCATTCCTATGAAATTCGTTGTCGAAACAACGGTGCGGGAAATCATCAAGACAGATGGACGTCTGAAAGAAGCCTATATGCAGTGCCTAACAGATTGGCTTGAGGAGAATGAGATTGAAACACATTCAGTATCGGAGCGGCGCAGTCTCATAAAGAGCATTGCTGCAGATGAATCAAAATCCATCGCTGCTGTTTATGCGCTGCAGAAGCTCATTATATACGAGCAGATGAACCGGCTGAGAAACAGCGTGCGATCTCTGTCAATGCCATCACTCGAAGCCATGCCCAACAAGACAATTCCCAACGATATTATTTCCAACAAGAAAATGCCTTCTGAAGAAGAGGACACCTTCAAGCAAGAGCTTAGCTTTGATCCTGATATGGAACAGGTGATATTGGACCTGCATAACCAACTGCTCAAGTGGCTGAACACCATCCGTGTCAAAAACCTTGCACATAATATGCGCCCCCTCATGCCTGCAGTCATTCTGATTGCCGCTTCAATGACTAGCGGTTGGTTTGGAGACACTGGCTTTCAGCATACCGTACCAAACTTTCAAGTCATACAAACAGAATACCCCATGTCTGCGTCTCTTGAATGGAAGGTCCTTCAAAATGAATGCCAGACCGTGCATAGGAATGTTTTAGAGGAGCGCCTGGTCTATCATGACCGCAGTTATAATCCATTCCCCTATTCCGAGCAGAACTGGTCCATTGTCAGGACTTATTTGAAATCCTACGATTCACTGATTTCTGAATCACCTTACTTTGAAGTCATCATTGATGTCGGAATGGAAAAAAACCTTGACCCACGGCTTCTATTCGCCATAATTGGACAGGAGCAGTCCTTTGTCAAAAGAGGCAGCCAAAGCGCCCAGCGTATTGCCAACAACCCCTTTAATGTGAATCAAAGCTGGCAGGTCTACAACACACAAATACGGGACAGTGCGGAAATCGCCGCCAATACGGTCCTCAATACCCTGGCAAAAACACCTTATGACAACCATCCACTAAAGGCTCTGAATAGAACCTATGCCGAAGACCCGCGCTGGTGGATTGGCGTGGACTACTTCTATAATGAAATGCTGGATTTGGAGTGAAAAATCAAATCCCACGAACAGCCTGTATTCAGGTTATTCGTGGGATTTTCTATGTTTATCTTCAATTTGAGTTCTTTATGAATCCCTACTTGTATCCTTGAGGATTATTGCTTTGCCAGTTCCATGAATCCTTGCACATCTGCTCAATATCCTTCTCTGTCTTCCAGCCATAGAGCTCAAGGGCCTTGGAAGGGTCCGCATAACATGTGGCGATATCGCCGGGACGTCTTGGTGCGATTTCGTAGGCAACCTCTACATCTGTTGCCTTCTCAAACGCCTTTACCAGGTCAAGCACGCTGTAGCCAATACCTGTACCCAGATTCACCGCTTCAACAGTCTGGTTCTGCATAATGTATTCAAGCGCCGCCAGATGACCCTTTGCAAGGTCTACAACGTGAATGTAATCCCTTACACCCGTTCCGTCGTGTGTATCATAATCATTGCCAAAAACGCTGAGTTTTTCAAGTTTTCCAATCGCGACCTGTGTAATATACGGCATGAGATTGTTTGGAATCCCACTCGGGTCCTCCCCAATTCGACCGCTTTCATGGGCCCCTATAGGATTGAAGTACCGCAGCAGTGAAATGCTCCATGTGTCATCTGCGACATGCAAATCGCGCAGAATCTCTTCTATCATCAGCTTTGTTCTGCCATAAGGATTTGTCGCTGAGAGCGGGAAATCCTCCTGTATGGGTGTCCTATGCGGATTGCCATAAACGGTTGCAGATGAACTGAATACCATGCGCTTACACTCATATCTTCTCATCACATCACAGAGAACAAGGGTTCCTGAAATATTGTTGTGATAATACGCAATCGGCATACGAACAGACTCGCCAACAGCCTTTAATCCCGCAAAATGAATGACCGCTTCAATATCATTCTCCTTGAAAATGCCTTCCATAGCTTCCTTGTCAAGAATATCCGCTGTGTAAAGGTGAACCGACTTTCCGGTAATTTCTTCAATGCGCTGAACGGCCTCTGGCTTGCTGTTTGAAAAGTTATCTACAATGATCACAGACTTGCCCGCATTCAAGAGTTCAACGCAGGTATGGGAACCTATGTAGCCCGCACCACCTGTAACAAGTATTGACATAGACACTGTCCTTTCCATCTAAACTATGCTCATTATGATACATACCACCACTTATGTCTTTATAGCCCCTTCATGGACAGGGACACTTTACCTCTGTTCTTATCGACACCGATTATTTTTACTTGAACGGTATCGCCCACTGCAACCACATTCATTGGATGCTTGACATACTTGTCAGACAACTCTGAGATGTGGACAAGTCCGTCATTCTTCACACCGATATCCACAAATGCACCGAAATCAACCACATTTCTTACCGTTCCAGTCAGAATCATGCCTTCAGCCAGGTCCTCAAAGGACAGGACATCACTTCTAAAGATAGGCTTTGGCATTTCCTCACGTGGATCTCGACCCGGCTTTTTGATTTCATCGATAATATCTCTAAGTGTTGGCAGACCAACCTCCAGCTCATTTGCCAGCTTTTTAAGGGCCTTATCAAACCGCTTGGCATTTTGTGCCTTCTCATTTTTCTTAGGTTTTTTGAGTGCCTTTAGGGCTTCAAATCCTTTTGCAGAAATACCCAACTCCCCTGCATCGACTTCCTCAGGCACTGTATCTATAATACGCTGACTGATATCTGACAAATCCCCCCCCTGAACGTCTTCAATGCTGTAGCCCAGTTTATTCAGCAGCACCAATGCGATGGCATAGGACTCAGGATGCACAGATGTGTTGTCCAGCGGATTCGATCCATCCGTAATGCGCAGGAAGCCCGCACACTGCTCAAAGGCCTTTCCTCCAAGTCGTGCGACTTTAAGAAGCTCTTTTCTCTCAGTATATTTACCGTTGTCATCTCTGTATTTTACGATATTCTTTGCAATCGAACTTGAAATACCCGCAACATATTGAAGCAGAGATGGTGTCGCCGTATTGAGGTCAACACCTACACTGTTTACACAGTCCTCAACAACACCCGTTAGGGTCTCATTGAGCTTTTTCTGGTTCAGATCATGTTGATACTGTCCAACCCCAATGTGCTTCGGATCAATCTTTACAAGCTCTGCCAGTGGGTCCTGAAGTCTTCTGCCTATTGAAATCGCACCCCTAATGGACACGTCAATGTCAGGGTATTCTTCTGTCGCAAGCTTTGATGCAGAGTAAACAGACGCACCTGCTTCAGAGACAATTGTATAGTAAACCTTCTTACCCACCTGCTTGAGCGTATCTGCTACGAACTGCTCAGTTTCACGTGATGCCGTTCCATTTCCGATTGGAATAATATCCACATCATGCTTTTTAATCAGCTGCAGGAGGACCTTTCTCGATTCATCCACCTTGTTCTGCGGCTTGTTGGGATAAATTGTCGCATATTCAAGCAGCTTGCCTGTCCCATCAAGAACAGCCAGCTTACATCCTGTTCTGTAACTCGGGTCCACTGCCAGGACCTTTACATCCTTAACCGGTGGAATCAGCAGCAGCGGCTTTGTATTCTTGCCAAACACCTTGATGGCTTCCTCTTCAGCACGTTCTGTCAGCGCTGCACGCATTTCACGCTCTATACTCGGTGAAATGAGACGCTTGTAGGCATCTTGAACAGACAGTTCCACTTGGTCCTTAAAAATACTTTTGGGGTTTGTCACCACAGATTTCATAAGGCGATCCAAAATGGACTCATCTGGCATGGTCACTTTCACCTTCAGTATTTTTTCCTTTTCACCGCGGTTGATGGCAAGGATACGGTGGTCAGGTATGCTTTTTATAGCTTCAGAATAGTCGTAGTACTGCTCGTAGACAGACTCCTCTGCATCCTTTGTAGCCTGTGAAACCACCAGCCCATGGGCCCTTGTCAGGTCCCTGATCCACTCTCTGTACTCCGGATTATCCGATACGATTTCAGCAATGATATCTCGAGCACCACTGAGTGCGTCTTCTTGTGTTTCAACTTCCAGGTCCGCATTTACAAACGGCGCAGCCGCTGCTTCTACGGTGCCGGACTCAGCCTTTTGCTGAAGAATCAGCTCTGCCAGCGGTTCAAGACCGCGTTCTTTGGCCTTTGTCGCACGTGTTTGCTTCTTCTGTTTAAAAGGTCTATATAAATCTTCAACTTTCTGAAGGACTGTTGCTGCCTTGATTTTCTTCTCAAGCTCAGGCGTAAGCTTTTCCTGTTCTGCAATCAGGCGAATGACCTCTTCCTTGCGGCTCTCCAGATTTCTCAGATACTTAAGTCGTTCATCGAATGCACGCAGGATCTCATCGCTCATACCACCCGTTACTTCTTTTCTGTAACGCGCAATAAAGGGAATAGTATTGCCCTCATCAATCAGGGCAATCGTTTCTTCAACCTTCTTTGGATTCAAATCCAGTTCTTTTGCCAATTGCTTTATTATCAATTCCATAATACGCCTCCACTTCGTTAAATATTACCTCTATTATTGTATCCTTCTATTCGCTTTTCTGCAAGAAATTGTAGCTTCGCAAAATTTTTTGCAACTTTTCGCATAATAAAATGCAAAAATGAGGGGCTGAAAATATCAGCTGCCCTCATTTAATCCTCTTTGTTCTATTGGGAATATATTCCATTATATCTGATATGTCGCAGTCAAGTGCTTCACATATTAAATCAAGATGATCAATGTTTATTCTTTCCACTAATTCATTATAGATTTCAGATACTGTATTAGGCCTAATGCCAGTTTTACGCGCCAAATCTGCCTGCGTCCATCGTTTTTCGCCCAATATTCGAGATAAGTGTATTTTTATCACAACAGCATCACACCCCCAACAACTCGTCAGGTGGATTGTAACACTTATCATGATTTTAAATCGTATATTGTTAGATTATATCAGTATACGTTATTCTTCACAATCTTCGACATTCTGATTGTTCTTCTTTAGCACAAAATCTTCAAACACCTTACTTCTCAGGTTGTAGCTATCACAATGCTTTAAAACACCATAATATGATTGAACAGTTGAATTAACTTTATCAAACTCGATTTCACCATCAGCATAAAGCTGCTGTACCTGTTTGAAGCGTCTTTTCATCTTCAGCGCAGTTGACTTCCTTAGTTTCACATGTGTTGCCCACAGGCGATATCCTACAAACTCAATGCCTAATGTAATCGGTCGCACTACGGTTTTATTATTCAAATTCAGCTTCAGATTCTCTTCAAGAAATAATTCAATAAGCCGTCTGTATTCATGTAACTGCTTCTTATCAGAACACAAAATCACAACGTCATCCATATATCGAATATAATGTCTGATTCGCAGAGTTCTTTTAGCGTACTGATCCAGTTGATTCATATAGATATTCGCAAACATCTGGCTTGTTAAATTACCTATAGGCATCCCTTTGTCGAGTAGACGTTCACGTTCACCTGACTCATTTAGTTCTAAAGACATCCCAAATTTCATACCATCACTTTTGATTATGGTTATAAGCAGCCACATCAATTCAGGATCTTTAATCTTCTTTTCAAGAATCTCAATAAGCACTTGATGGTCAACTCTATAAAAATACTTGGATATATCTAGCTTCAAATAATAGTATTTTTCCGATTTTCTTGATACGTGCTGAAGCCAATAATGAAGTCTTTTTACAGCCGAATGCGTCCCTCTACCAGGAATACACGCATAACTATCTGTTATATACCCCTTCTCAAATTCAGGGTTTAGAACTTGATACACGGCCCATTGAACGACCCTATCACGAAATGGTAATGCCATAATAAGGCGCTTCTTAGGTTCGTATACATGAAATTCTCTATAGCGTCCGACTCGGTATGTATGATTCAGAAGCTCTCTTTGAATATCAAACAGTTCTTCTTCCAAATTGCTTGAGAATTTAAGGACATCACTGCGATAACGCTTGTTTTTTCGAGCCTTCAGATAAGCATTATACAGGTTCTCATAGTCGCATATTTCCTGATATACATTCTTCAGATGTTTCTTCATGATATCACCTAAAACGTTATGTGTTGCGGACTTCGCATACGCTATCATCGGCATCCATAACTATTTATTTTTTTGCCTTTCGGCATGGAGATGGACTCCTTTATCCTCCCTGCTCTGGACGCGAACCCATGAGTCCGTGACTTCTGGCGTTGAGAGTAGAGCGGAGCGGAACCCCACATTGTTGTTCGAGTTACTACGTTGATTGTTCAAGTTGAGCGCGAACACACCCGCACCAGAACCATTATTCCAATTACCACCGCGCAACGGCAGTTATAGTCCATCCCCAATATCGTTATGTGTTGCGAATTTCACTAGGTTACTTTTGGCATCCATAACTATTTATTTTTCTGCCTTACGGCATGGAAATAGGCTCCTTTATCCTCCCTGCTCTGGATACGAACCCTTGAGTCCATAACTTCTGGCGCTGAGAGTAGAGCGGAGCGGAACCCCACATTGTTGTTCGAGATAGAACGTGCGTTATTCAAATTGAGCGCGAACACACCCGCACCAGAACCATTACTCCATGTACCACCGCGAAACGCGTTAATAGCCTATTCCCAATTATTCATTTCTTTGTTGACTTAATCCAACCGCCAACCATCTTTCCGATTTCAACCAAGTATCCAGTCCAAATTTCATACTTTTTAACTGGTAAAAATCCGAGGTCTCTGGCAAGTCTTACAAAGACTTTAAGCTTTGTGACTTCAACATCCAGTTCTTGCAGTGTCGTCTTTTTATAGTATTTCTTGTGCGCTACAATTATGTATTCGAGCACTTTGTGCATGCACATTTTTATATCTGCTGCCAATGCAAATTTTTCGCTCTTTGGAAATTGAGCAAGTGCTTTATATCCATACTCCATCATGTCGTATGTTTTTTGCCGTATAACAAGATCCTCCATGACCCACCCGCCTTCCAGAGAGATTCTATCATTTCACGATCTTTTACAACTTATTTTGTTAGATTATATCGATTCTTAATACAAAGTGAAATGCGCCGCTATCGCAGCGCATACAGAACACAGGAACCAGATTACAGAACACAGAAAGCGGAGCGGAACCCCACATAGCTGTACGAGAAGAACGTGCGATAGTTCAAGTAGAGCGCGAACACACCCGCACCAGAACCATCACTCCAATAACCACCGCGCAACGGCAGGCGTTCACCGTAATTTCGTACATAAAGTCTATCTTCGCCAAGATCTGCATCGATAGGATTTAACCCATGCCACTTTAAGATATCCGGTACTGCAAAACCATCTTTCACAGTAAGCGTTTCAAACGAGTGATAATTATATCCATAGTGATCATCAACATCCCCACCAGTATACATAGGATTAAGTCTGGAATCACTGAGGAACAATGAACCCGATATATCATTAGATTCTTGTAAGTCGTTACCTACATCTGTATTATCGATGTAGACACCTGTATCATACCAGCCAGTGGTATCCCCTGCCTCATTTTGTACATCAAAGTCATTCTCAGCAATTACCCATATCTTACCGTTAATCAAACGCAGTCCATGTACCCATTCATGAACGTTACCATTCATATCAAAGATACCTTCATTCGTAAAATCATGCGCCCAGGAAGCGGGACCTGATCCAGTTGCAACACGTCCTACATATTCAGTTTCACCACTAGTGTATTTGTACGTTGGCACACCTTTTTCATGTGCGGCCACTGTATCTTTTCCGTAGTTGTTATTGCCTCTTGGCATTGTGCCGTTCTTCTTGCACCACAGCGCGATAGCAGCCCACTCTGCATTGGTCATTAGGTGCCAGCCAGCGCCTTTTGCCTTACAGTAATCAAGCGCTTGGTCAAATGTCGTATACACCTTTGGGTCTTGTGATGGCAGCGAGTACGCTCGCCCATCATGCACGATGTTTTGGTACTTGCTGATGTATATTGCGTCTTTGATTTCTCCGTTTACCTTGAAAGCGGGATGCGGTTCGTGTGGTGCACCGTCAATGACTTCATCAAGGTAAAACATCGGGATCACAACCATGATTGAAGGATAGCCTTTGTCATCGTAAATCACTGTGTTCTTACCACCTGATTGTGCTTCTACCGAAGCTCTGAACGCGTCCTTTGCACTATATATAAAACCCATGTCTATTCGCCTCCATTTTCATCTTGATTAAGTTGCGGCAGTTCCCAAAGCGTCAGCTTGATATCCGTTAATTCAAGCGGGGATATGACTTCTTCAAGCACTGGATTTCCACTGTCATCAACTTGTCCTGTAGCTTGCATTGTCCTTTGAACTGGCGGGATGGAGATGTTTGCCACATACCAGTCTTGCACACCTGTTGTCAGGCCACCAGTACGGTCAAAGGATATGTCCACTACGACTTCAACATCTGTCTGTCGCTTTGCCAGACCAACAATCAGTTCATCTTCTCCATGTGTGAAGATAATCGCTTTTGCTTCTTCATCGAGTTCATATGCAATCTTCTTGCCTTGATTCATTTCAACAATGTTCATATGGCCTCCTATACCTTTTCGTTCACAAGCGTCCATCTGATTTTGGCGCTTGAAGCTGAGCCTGTGTAGCTTATCTTGAAGCCATTGGATGCCTTGTCATACACTTTAATGTCGCCAATGAGTCCTGCATCACCTTCAATGATTTCTGTCGCCACGCTATAGTTCGGCGCGTTGTGCTGCGGAAACTCGCTGACCGACACATAAATATATGGATCAGATGTTCTGAAATACAGATTCGTGTCTGCATTAACGATTTCTACTTCACCGCTTTGGACACGTTGTTTCTGCCATTTTTCAAGCTCTAAGCCATTTCCTCTTGTCCCACGTGCACGTTCAAGCGCTACGGCTGTAATCGTGGCATTCAGGTCAATCCCGGCTTCCATTCTGTTCATGTTTTCCTGATCGTACAAAGTGCCTTCCTGAAGAACCTGACCGTCTTGGTCTACCACTTCATCTTGCCACTCTATCGGGTAATAATCTTGGTTGTACTTCATCAATTAACCTCGCTAACCCAAGTGTACTCAAATGCTTCCCACAATCCTTTGCGGGCTGGCTTTTCGACCACACCTGTCTTTGAGTCTATGACTACACCTCTGTCATCGATTATTTCAATCTTTGTCACGGTCTGCGCATTGTCTTCAGCTGGCAAATACAGAATCACTCTGAATTTCGTCTCATCTTGAACAACATTCGCCGGGACTGTGACTTGCTTACCGTCCACTGTAAACCGACCCTGTTTAATGGCATTTGAAATGTAATCGACTACACGTTCTAAACCATATGCATTCATGCACCAACCCTCCTGTAAGTCGTGTTTTCTGAACAAATCATATGCCTTGAATATCCGACATATTCTGTTCGGCTCACCTCAATTTCATTTTTCAACATGACGATATTGCTGCTATTCTTTTCTGATTTAGAACATTCTTTTATTACCGAAAGACCACTTAACCCCTCCAGTGCACAAATTATGCGCTTTCTGTCTACTGATATTTCAGCTATTTGTTTCTTATCACTCCTAATTGCCAGCGGAGTAGATAGGCCATAGACAAATTCGGTCTTTACAGATGTCGTTTTGTATGTCCGAAATAGACTTTTCAACATGACGCCCGCCGAGGTTATTTCTTCAAAGAAACGCATCATTTCCTCATAGTCAAAACCAAGTTCATCGAACTTTTCAGGTGGAATTGAGAGGAATAGGCTTGCGGGTTCACCATAGGGGTTATACTGTTTCTCCCGGATTAAGAAAACTTCAGAAACATCTAAATTCAGCGCTGTTGCAATGATTTCAATAAAATTGTTTATATTCGAGCCGCGCAGGGATGCGATCTTGAGTTTAACCAGCATTTTGTACTCATCATCATCTCGGCCAGCTCGGTACATTCTTAGATTTCCACCAAGATATTCAAGTGATTTTCCAAACGCCTTATCTATATCTCTGGAATCCCGCACTTGCTGATCCACGGCTTCGAGTTCATCAAATTGCTTCTGGATTACAGAAAGCAGCTGCGACCACTTGTTATCATCTATTTGCCTGAAGACTGAAGGAAGCCTCTCCACAAGCGTCTTAACATTAGACATAGTTAATCACAACCTTATCCGGTGCCGTTTGTGCAACTTCAGCTTGCGTAACTTCAATGTTTTTAGTCTCTGTTGGACCTTCACTCGTTCCAATGTAAACATTCACATCATCAACACCATTCATTATGCCGATGAGGGCATTCACTTTTGATGTAATAACATCCTTATCAAAACTGAGTCCGACAACCTGAGAATCATCTGTCTTCACACCACCTATATAGCTGATAACAGTATCCATTACTTCATCGTCGCCTGGGTACTCTATGTTTTTCACAAGGTTCACAGTCACATAAACATCTTTTGCTGTTGCTCTATTGAATTTCATTGTATGGAATGTACCTGCACTATCCTGTACATCCACTGATACTTCGCCAACAGTCTCAATCCCACCTACGGTTACGCTGAATATTGCTGCTGCAATATCCGAATCTGTGCCTCCTAATGCAACAACTTCAACCGATTTCGGCGGTCGTCCTTCGACGTCAATTTCATTTGTATTATTTTGAAATGCCATGCAATCTGTTGTAACTTGCCTAACTGCAGCAATAATTGCATCAATGGGTCCTGCGCCACCTCGTGAAACTTCTTTTTCGTAACGCTCTTTATAGAGTGGGTCTAATTCCTTATCGAGTCCACCGGTTCCGGGGGCTGTGTTGGTTACTGTGATCACGCCTGGTATTGCATTTGTGAACCGCGTGATTGTTTCTGACTGAATGTTATATTTAGAACCATAAGATTCAGCCGTTGCAGTCGTTGTGACAACTTTCGATGGGCCAACGCGTAATGTTTCATCCAAAAGGAACCCAATATCTGTTCCTTCAACTTCAATACGGCGATTTTTATCAATGCTCGTGCCGACATCAGCTGTTATTCGAACGGGTACAATTGCTTTGTTAAGCGATTTTCTACTGACGCCAATGAGTTTCGTCACATTATCAAGACTCACATCTTCTGCAAAATCAATGTAAGCACTTAAATACACTGCTTCCTCAGACATCCATCTTTCAGCAAGACGCTGCGCAACGATCTTGATAAGCACACCTTCTATTGCAACATCTGACAAGTCGACGTCATCACCCCAAACCCCTCTCAATTCAGCATCCATTTCAGTCAGTATTGTGTTGTAATCTTTTCGATTAAAACCTTTTTCTGTCACACCATACTCAGCCATTACGCCACCACCTCCAGTGCCGTTTCTAAAGTGCTTTCATCAGCTAGAACTGCTTTATAACTTATTTTCAGCTTCCGTATTGCTCGATCTATTTCTTCAACACGGACATATTCAATGGACTCAATTTCTTTGCAGCGTTCCAGTTCGTACTGAACTTCCGCTCGGAATTGCTCTGGTGATGCTTGATTGTTAAACAGTTCTATCCAAGGCACGCCGACAGAATGGTCGAAGTCCCATTCACCGCGGTTAATATTTAAACGTATCCATATATTCTGCTTTGCAATATCAGCAAACGATGTAAGTGTTTCTAAGCGTTTCAAAGACCCGTGCGTCAGATCACCGGTTGCTGTATCTACTTTTAGAGTCATCATGTATCCCACCTTGTTGTACTGTCACTGATATTCACTCGATCAGATGCGGAAATGTTAACCTGTGGTGCACTTAATTCAATAGAAACTGCAGATGTAATCTGAACAGCCTGTGTCGAATTGACTTCAATGCCACCTGTCTTTTTTAAGACAACGTAATCATTTGTCTGTATATTTACGATGAGCAAGTCTTCCGCGAACGAATTTTGCAGATTTTCTTGCGAATCAATCTTTAAACCTGAAACAATGACTGCATCATCTATACGATGTCGCCCTTTACATTGGACTTCCTGGGGGGTGAGTGAGAGTATGTAGTCAAGCGCGCGCTCTGTAAAGATGACCAGGACAATATCGCCGACTGCGTAGGGTGGTCGAATCACGAACGGACCCGCCTTCATGCAGGCAACAGGCACTTCTATGACCGGAGGTAGTGTCACACCAGATACCTTATACAGTATTGTCACTGTTGCAGTCATTCTTTCAGGGTCAAAGCTATCAATTCTTGCAGGTGTTGCGGTATGAAGATCAGCGAGTTCCTGCTCAATCATGTTTTCAATAGTACGTTCCATCATAATGGATAAACCTCCAGCTCAACAACATGCTCTGATTCAGTAGATTTATATGCGCCCTTATCCACCTTGAATGTTCCAGTAACAGCACGACTTTCTATTCTTACAATGCTGCCAACTTCAAGTCTATAGTTCATTAAGGATTTCACCTTGTATCCATTTAGAGTTTTTCCATCACGCTTTGTTGTGATCTTTTCTGGTGTTCCAATAAGTCCAGAGGCCTTATTGAGTACAAGACCCTTTTCAGTGCCGGTTCCAGGAACTTTAATATAAATTGTGCCTCGACTGAAACTCAGCTTTGCACCACAGTCTTTTACAAGTTCACTAAGACACTGTTTTGCAGTTTTGAAAAAGCTCTTGCCACGTGGGTACTGCATGTCTACAGGAAGGGTAAGCTCGCCCAGCATAAGGCCAAGGCTTGCGACAATGTCCTTAATAATACGGCTAGAAAGCGTACCTGGTTGCCAAGTTTCACTGATCAGTGCAGCACGCCAAGAACCTTCATCTTCGCCAACTGTAATTTCAAGGATGCGCTCTGTCGTTGAAAAGGAGGGCTCTACCGCTTTGACCGTATACTCTCCAATGACACCCATATCGCCTACATAGCCAGACTTCAGAACCAGGTATCCTTCTTTCTCAATGCCTGAAATTGTACCATCTGAGAGATTGTACACGGTAATCGTTCCAACATTATCCTTGGCATCATCGGAAAATGGCAAGTCAAATTCTATGGTCATAGGGGGGCTTTTAACAAGTTTTCCTGCAATATTCAATTCGGTTCGTCTACCAAACAAGCTACTCACTCGAAACCTCCAAGATATATATTTTTACACTTTGCGTAAAGTTTTCCCAAGTGATTCGATCCACGGTTGCCGATAGGTCATAGGGGATGATTTCAATACCTTCCGGCACTGCTTCATCATAAATCGCACTCAAAACATTCACGCCAATCACCAGTTTTTTTCCTGAAGCGAGCACATTCCACTCCTTGTCGAACACGTTCATGGTAAAGTAGTCAAACACAGTATTATAGCGAATTTCAAACCCTAGCGTCTTACTTTTTAAATCCATTTGAAACCGGTAAGGGATGTTACTTTTATCAATGTCCATATAAGTTAGTTCCATGTTTCACCTACACAATCATCTGCGATTTCAACTTGCTGTACCCAAGCGATGCATAGTCGACAGTTTGCTTCTGAGTCTGAAGTTTTCCCATATGCTTAACAGACTGCTCAATTTGCTTTTGTGCCTGTTCTTGTGTTGTGGGCAACTCAAAGGTCTGAAGCGTGGCACATTCTACCCGAATAAGCGTGATTTCAAATTCAAAACCATCACCAAAAGTAACATCTCTCATCGGACTCATGGATTCAATTGCCATGTTATACAAAACAGGTTCAAGACTGCCGCGATAGGTCACAAGCTGCGGGTTTTGCATCATGAACTTTAACGATTCATACTTTTCCTGGGCCTGTTCACCTGCGATGACACAGGTCGCACTGATACTGGCTGGTTTGACCTTGATGTTATCTGTAACGTCAGCACCGTCTTCAACAGCGTGACTGGTGATTTCACTGCCATAGGACGGTTTTTCTTCTTTTAATGCGTCGATGAGAACCCAACCGATTGAGTAGTACATTATCCTATCACCTCAACATAATTGCCGTGATACAGCTGCTTTCCAACTTTTTCGATTTCTCGTTTGATTACTTCTCGTGTTTCACGAATAAGTGCTGATTTTAGAACTTCATCTGCTGTGCCTTTTACGTTAACGGTCACAGTACTTTCAAACTTGATTATCTGAGAAACGGGCTTGCTTGAACCACTTTCGTCTTGTTGCATCCTCGCTGTATCTTTTGGTTCTTCAGGTTTTTGTGGACTGAACAACTTTTTAAAATCAAAGTCAAGCACCTGAGGCTTATCTTGCTTTTCGGCCTCGGTTCTGTACCAATTCGGCGCATATTCTTTCAAAATATCTTTCAAGCCTGACAGCTCTACTTTGGGCTCAATAACTTGATTTTCTCTTGATGTTTCCGGCTTTGTCGGTATGAGCGGCTTGATTTCCAGGTCTTCAGATTTTACTTTTTTAATCTTCGGAGTATCAGACTGCATCAATTTCGGTTTCAATTCTTTCACCGCTGATTTCAGTCCGGACAATTCAACCTTAGGCTGAACAACTTGCTTACGTTCCAAGGACATGCGTATCAAAGCTTTTGTAACTTTTGGGTCAAGGCTATTCATCTTGGGCTCATCAGGCTTTTTCGGACTGAAAAGTTTTGTGAAATCAAAATCCAGTACACGCGTCTTGGGTTTTGAGACGTCCGTTTGATCCTGAAGCGTATGGCCTTCTTTAAGAATACTTTTAAGTCCAGACAGGCCAGATTTCGGCTGTGCTGGTTGAGTCGTTCTAGGAGTGTCCCTACTTGATTCATTCTTTTGCACCGCTAACGGTTTAAAAGCCTTGAGCAGAGATTTCACACCTGACAGTTCCACTTTTGGTTGCAGTACAGGCATTTCTTCCTTCGCATCAGAATGACTTACTGGATCACGCTGACTGATTGCTCTTAAAGCATGCGTTACACCGCTAAAGTCTATAGGTGGCTGTTCAAATTGCTGTGATACCGCTTGTGTATAGTGCATATTGAAAATGGGTGCTGCTCCGCGGATCACAGTTTGTTTCATGTCTGAAAGATGATTTTTCGAACCTGCAAGAATGTCCTTCGACTTGTCATGGGGTATGATTTGAGCCCCTTTTGGTAGGTTGAGCAGCTCTTTGCCACGTTCACCGACCCATGTAAGGCCACCACGCCAGTTGTCTGTACCATTAGCATTTTGTCCAGCTGTCTTTTCATTTGTAAAATCAACCGTGCCAAACTTCTCAATATCAACACCTTTGCCGCCAATGCCAGGTATAAAGTCTGGCAGTTTAAGCTTGTTCAGTACATCAATACCTTCGTTGACCTTGCCAATGACAAAGTTGATAGAGTCTTCAGCGCCTGTTTTAAGTCCAGTCCACAGGTCATCCATGAACTTTCGTGCAGTCTCTGATTTCTTATAGAGCAACACAAATCCTGCACCAAGGGCAGCGACACCCGCAATAACAAGACCAATAGGATTTGCAGTCATAGCAGCATTAAGTGCCCACTGGGCCCCTGCCAGACTGTACTTAACACCAACGAGTGCATAGTCTTTTACATAAAGTGCACCTATGGCAAGTGTTTCTGCCTTATCTGCAGCAATCTGTGCCCACGTTGCAACCGTTAGCGCACCTTTGGCAACAGTAAGACCAATTACAAGACCTTTCTGAAGAGCCCAAGCACTGCTGACGGCTATAATTGCACCTCTTACAAGGCCTTTATTGTCAATGGTCCACTGAAGGCCTGCTATAACAAGATCAAGACCGTCAGTGGTAAGCTGTCCGAGATTGTCTTTCAGATTGAAGCCTTCTGTACCCAGCTCAGGGAAGAAGGTATGTGCTAGATCGCCAGCAAGTTCACCAATGCGTTCAAATCTTGGGTCCACTTCAGAACCGAAAAATCGAATCATATCATTGAAGCCTGGAAGAAGTGTGCCATCTACGAAGGCCGTGAGATTGTCGAATTTACCAACTGCAAAATCGACAACACCGCCCATTCTACGTTGAATGGTAGGGATTTTGGTTTCAAACCACTCAGCAAATTTTCCCTGAAGGGGAAGGACTTTCTTGCCAAGCTCTTCGCGCATGTCGCCAAACGCATTCGTTGCTGATGCGATTTTACCAGGATCAGTTTTTCGCATGGCTGCGTTAACCCCACCGACATTTTGCTGAAGAACCTCTGCAAGCATGGCAGCACGTTCCTGCTCAGTGCCAAATTTCAAGACCTTTTCCTGCGCTTCAGAAAAGTTGATGCCAGCTTTACTAAGTGCGCCAACCTGACCCGCCATAACCTTGCCGACCATATTACCAATGGTTACAGCATCACCCTGAGTCGCATTATAGCCCTTCTGCTGTGCAAGTAAATCGTTCATGCCAGGCATAAGCGTCTTTAGCGTGTCAGCTTGAAGCTGGTATGTTGCAAGCTGTTGCGTCGCAGACAGGGAAACTTCGTCACCAATAATTCCGAGACCTTGCAGTTTTGATGCATACTGCTCAACACCCTTGATTTGAACCTCTGTCATGCCAGCTGTGTTCTTCATAACAGCAGCAAGTTTTGTTTCAGCTTCTATTTGGTCGGTTGCAGCATCTGTCCAACCACTAATCGTGCTTTTTAGTGCACTGAAACTTCCAACCGCAAGCGCCGCACCCGCAAGGCGTTTCGCCATACTGCCAAGTTCATTGTTTGACTTCTTAGTTCTTTTATTGAACTTATCAAGACGCTTTTCAGCTCTATCAATAAATCCTGAAAATTTCTGAGTGGCAGAGCCTGCGCCCTTCGCACTATTTTTGTACTTGTCTACCGAACGATCCGCAGCGACAAGTTTCTTATCATCGACATTGAACCCAATATCGATAAACATGTCTCGCAGTGACACAGCTCCACCACCTTTCATTTTTTCTTATGCATAAGAAGCATGGCCTGTTCTGCTTCAAAATAGGTATCTATGTCCAGTTTGTCTACAGCCTCAAGCCCGAAGCACTTTGCAGTCGCCCAGTAGTCGAGATTTTCCTCGGCAAGGCGTTTGTATGCACTGTAATCAATTGCATCGCCTGCAGTATGACTAGGCGCCAAGAAAGGTTTCTATTTGCTGCACGGCGTCAAATACGCCGCTGATATCTTCACCGAAATCATCAATCTGTACAGCAGGCGCCAGACAATTTGCAAGCAGGGCAGACATGTACTTTTCTTCCTGAAGAACGCCGCTGCCATTTTTGCATCTGTCACGCGTCTGAAGATACCAGCGCACACCTGGATGCACGAGGGCATGCTTTGCGTCTCCAATTTGAACCGATTTGATTTCTGGTTTTTTCTCACTCATTTTATATCCTCCTATGAACCTGTTGTGCCACTGTCTGTCGCTTCAAAGAACTGGTCAAAGTCTGCTACAGTGAACTTCCATTCGTTGTCTCCAACTTCCTTGCCACGCTGGAACTCAGCTTCGCTGCTGACCCATGCCTCAGAGCCATCAAGGCCAACCTTGTCATCAAAGTTAAGATCAGTCACACTCAGCGGAGCAATCTTTCCTGATTTTGCCGCCGCAAGTAGCTTTCTGTTGGAAGGGGAGTTTTGCGTCAGCGTAATGGACACCGTTCCTGTCTTGTCATTGGACTTCACACGTGTCACGCTGCCATCAACGCTGTTGTGCGGGGTATACTTCTCAGAATTTCGGTTCGCCTTGATGAACGTCCCATCTGCAAATCCTGTAATGATCTCACCGTCAAACACGATGAGGTGTTTCTTAGGATCATACGTTGCAACCATGATTTAGCCTCCTTCCTAGACGATGATTCCGTCAATTTCAATGCCATGGAGTGCGCCAGAGAGCTGTGCTTTCCAGCCGTAACCTTTGGCAATACGGTTGTTCTTGTCGTTCTGGTCAATACTGTCCATTGAAGGCGCCCAGACTTCAATAATCGGTTCGTTGTTCTCATCCTTCGCAATGATGCCTTCCTGAGCACGCAACTTGAGCGAGCCTTCAATAACGGCTTTCACTGCGGTAATGCCCGAAATTTCATAAGGCACGACATCGTTGTTAATCAGCAGCGACATAATGGACTCAGCCATACGTGCCTTGATATAGTCCTTGGCACGTCTTACATCGATGAAGGAACCGTCCGTCATGTAACCTTCTGTGAACATAAGAATGCCGTACTGCTCAATATAGGTATTGACACTGCCAGCCTTAAAGCTTGCTGTGTCTGTTGTGTCATACCCTGAGTTCGTCAGCGTGTTTACCGTTTTGAACTTCCACGTCGTACCTGGTCGCTTGGGTGCCATCTTGCCGATGATACCAGCTTCACCGAATTTGCTCGGCACTTGATGCGCCAGAATAAAACAGCGGTCTGAAGCTATCTCTGACCCAAGTGTTTTGATACTGTCCACTGAAACCGAATTGTCTACTGATCCAACAGACACACCCATGATTTTCTCATTGGCTGAAGCCCAAGCTGCAACCGCCTTGATATCGTCAAAATCACGACTTGTTAAAATGACAAAGTACCAGTCGTTGTTTGCTGGTGCGATAGTATCAAGCGCTCCTACAAGGTCTGCAGCTTCAGCAGGCTCGGAGCGTGTCACGTTGACAATGGCAAGGGTCGCTGGGCGAGGCTCCTGCGAAAAGATCATCTGTGCTGCCAGGTATTCCTCTGTCGCAGAGGCGTAGTCTGATGAAACTTCACTCAGACTTGCATACTCCTTGTAGGTGTCCTTGTCACCGTCAATGGCAGCAGTCACACCAATTATGAGCGGCTTTCCAAAACCAGCTTGGGTGAGCGCTCTGGAACCATCAGAAATATTGATAATTACATCAGGCATTAATATTCACCTTCATCCGTTTCCACCGCAACAATGCGCGGTAATGTTGTTGTTTCAACGCTTCGTACTTGTAACTGTACATCGAAGCCTTGTTTTCGTTCGTATTTCACCCTGCCAAGTAGAGCGTCCCGATTTGAAATGCTGGTCACATTCCTAATGACACCGCTATAGGTGGCTAGAGTATTCTCGTAATGTCTTGGGTTCTTAAACCAGCTCTGAACAGACTGTGCAAGTGAGAAACTTTCACTTCCAACCGTTGTGATGCTTAGGTTCACGACTGGAAAGGTGATTTGTTCTTCTACCATGTCAAGTTCATTCTCAGGATCAATGTATGCGTTTGTAAGAGGATGTACTTCACTGCTGCCTGAGCTCATGAGTTTGAGTACGGCGTAAGAACCACTGGGTTTCTTGCCGCCCTGGTCAGCCAGGATCACGCTGCACTTCGCATGCGCTTCAACACTTTTCAAAATGTCTGTCAGCAGTGCGTCGAGGTCAATCATTCAATCACCTTCTTGCCATTGAGCTTTTGAAGCCCCATAAAACGAGAACCTTTATAATTGCGCTCAAGGGTGTAACGCACTGCTTCAACCTCTATTGTGTCGCCATCACTCAGGGTCAGGGCGTTTCCATCTGCGTCCTTCAGGTTAATATCTGCAAAGACTTTCACGTCTTGTGTGGTGTATCTGCCTGTACCTTCAATACGCAGGTCTTCGCTTGTCATGAACACAACAGCTGCTTCAAAAGAGTTCTGTGCTTCATTTGCGGTCCAGCGTCCATCGATGTACTGGCCTTCACTTGCAGATACAAGACTGCAGGCTTTCATATGCTTTTTCAATATGCGTCTAAAGTTCATCGTGTCATCACCTTATACACAACAGACTGTCTCAGCCGCCCTGAGTTTCCAATCAGCGGATTGTTGTCGCCCTTGACCGCAACCGTTGCAGGGGCATTGGGCGGGTCATTCATACTTTTAATCCGCTGCCTGATCTTGTTTTGAATATACAGACCCAGGCGGTTGTAAAAATCGTCTGCAGTCATTTCCATCATAGCAACCCGTTTGAGCATGCCACGTGCATATTCATAGATGGCCTTTTCATTTTCATCAAAACCACTTCTGATATAACTCCGCTCAGGGATGGTCACTTCACTCACTAGGGCATAGAGTGCTTCAAAACCCTGTTCGTTGTCAGCTTCACGTGCCAGTATGCGCGTGCCTCTTGGAACAAACAAGTCCTCATTCAGCTCACTCGGACTGATGCCTGCAAGCTCTGGTTTCATGGGAATGGTCAGATATTTTCCTTTCGGCTTAATCGTCATGCCAAACTCATGAACCCCTGCAATCATGACCATGAAGGAATCATCTTCACCAAACACACCAATCTGCAGCTGCAGCTCTCTTAGGCGACCAATCCACTTCTTGTACTGATCAATCTGGTTGTTGTCTGTAATCTTCATACGAAACCCTCCTAAGAGATGACGAAGATACCGCCACTCGACTTCTTCAAGATTCTAAGAACCTCTCTGCCATACGGCGTGCCTTTTAGACCGTCTTCTGAAGTCTGCATCTGGTAACTCTGAGAGCCGACACCGTCCAGCTTTTCAGTGGTCACCTTTGGCATGTCGAGTGTCCCAAGGTGTGCAGCCATATAACGCATGAGCTTTTCCTCGTAGACAGGCGCATATTTCAGGTTCTGCATTTCGAGTTTTGCGTCCTCGATGTAGAGCTGAATGGTTTCATCGGGCATTTCAGAAAGGTTAGAAGCAATGGCTTTCACATTTGCAACGGTTGTTTCATTCATTACTCATCATCCTCTTGAGAAGGATTCAGGGATTCAATCTGCTTTTCAATAGCAGCCTTGACACCTTTACGTGTTTCAGTCTCTAGCCATTTTTGCAGTTTTTCCTGCGAAAAAGTAGACTCGACAAGTTCAATGGCCTTATCCGCTGGCGTAATGTCCGCCACATTCTCAAGGTTGCCCTCTTCAGCTTTGATAAGACCTTTACTGGTCAGGTGCTTCACAATAGGATGCTTCTCTACACGTGACCAGTCTTTTTCATCAATCTCATTGGCCCCGATGTTGAGGGTGACAGGGCCAATATGCTTAATGTGTTCCGTTTTATTCCAAACTCTCATGACAACCTCCTAAATTCCGTCTGCACGACAGATGCCAAGTGGATAACGAATGACTGCACCACCAGTACGTTCTTCAAGATTGAACTGGCTGGATAGGTTCTTTAGAGGCACTTCTGGGTGTCTGTAAAGGTCCATCGGCACAGAGAGCTCGACAACATCTTTTGAGCTGTCAAACACGACCAGTGAGTCTGTGCTGCCATCGCCAACACCTACAAGCTGGTCAACGGACTTGATGCGCTTGAACCACTTCTGCTGATCCAGCCACTGACGGATGGTCATTGGGTTTGTAACACTCAGCATGCGATCAAGTTCTTCGTACTGGTCAGGCGGTAGAGCAAGTGTATCTGCAATAATACCTGGCATCGCATTGACCTTCTTACGTGCAATACGAATGTCCTCAATGATTTCTGCAGGGGTTTTATCCTTCCACTTTGTGCTTGTTGCACCCGCATTCTGGTCAACTGCAACGGTCTGAATACCCGTCGCACTGACAAGACCTTGCGCTTTGTACTTTGCATCGCCCAGGTAGAAGAAGCTGTTTTCTTTCTCAGCAACTGCTCGGCGTGCAGCAACAGCCTTTGTCGTGTCAATGTTTCTGTTCATCATTCTGGCAGCACGCTTTTCCTGGACATCGATGGTAAAACCAGAAACGATGCCAAACACGCCTTGCGTATGACGTGTTACGTCCACATCTACGAGGGGCACATCATCTGCGCCGCCGTATGCGTAAATCTTTGCTGCGCCACGCTTTGTAATCATGTCATAGGAGATGGACTCCGCACCTTCAGGGTCATCGGTCTTCAGACTGACAACCGTTCTGGCGGTAAGTTCCGATTCCTTTGCTTCATAAACCACGTTATCGATAGATTCGAGATCCTTCTGCGTTACAATCGCATCAGATCGTACACCTAGTTCTCTCATTGCTTTGTCCTCCTTATAGCTGCTTGACAGTCTTTTCAGACGGTAGATTGAGTGAAAGTAGTGCCGTGCCACCTGCTGCGGCTGCGCTTAGAAACTCACTTCCTGAAATCTCGACACCGTAAACGCCGTTTGTCGCTTCAGAAAGGGGTGTTTTGTCAAACCAGCCATCGCTTAGGACCGCAGCCGTATCACCAACGGAAACACCGCCAGAGTCCTCAGAAATCTTGACCCAGATTTGACCTTTACGAAGCACTGGCACAGGTACTGATTCGTCGAACTGGTCATTTTCAAAGTCACCTGAAGGCCCAATGGCTGCCACACCTGCAAAGATGTCCGTACTTGCAGCACCGTCCCAAGCCATAACCTGTGCCTCGGTGTCTGTACCGTATTTCACAGCCTGTCCAAACCCGATGGTATTTTCAGATACCATCGAGCGCATTTCAACATGACCGCCTTCAGACGGATATCCTGAATCTTTGAGTTTATCCATTTCTTAGACCTCCTTAGTCCTTTTTCATATTCAGACGGTCTTTGCGCTTTGCGCTGACTGTCTCGCTGTCGCCTACAAACTTCAAATTGTTGTCACCAAGACTGCGCTGATCACTCTTTGTAAATTCAAGAATTGTGTCAAAGCGTGCATTGATGTAGTCCTCGGACTTGCCATCTGCCTTGAAATCCTGATTCATGACTTTAATGCAGTCGACCTTGATTTCCTGATCTGACTTGCCCTTGAAATCGTACCCTTCATCAAGAATGGCCGAAGCGTCCTGAATGAGCATGAGTCTGCCCTCAACGGCTTCATCGAGTTTTTCAGCTGTCACCTGCGTGCCCTCAAGCGCATCCTTTTCATCCTTGATCTTCTTGATTTCATCGTCCTTGCCGTCAAGTTTTCCCTGAAGCTGACCGTTCTCACGTGTCAATTTCTCGTTTTCCTGCTGCAGCGTGTCCAGTCTGCCTGCAACCGCATCATCTACGTTGTAGTCTTGACCATCGAGCTTTACCGTTTTCATGTTTTCGTTCCTCCTTGGTAGTTCCTTGGAATCTGTCCGCATCTGGACAGCTACATCATTTGCTGAATCAAATCGTGCACTGCACTCGGGACCGCAACGCCCCTGTTCAACCATGGCAAGATGATTGAGCCTGAACTCGGTCTGCCTACGCTCGTAGGCCACACCCTCATACACGCCGTGTTCATCCACGATGGTACATTCAAAACCGAGGGAACACTCATCCTTTGTACCGCCGAGCACCTTGCCAATAAGGGCTGCGTCAAATATGGTGCCCTCGCCAGCGAGCTTGTTGTCCTGGACGCTTGCGTTTCCAGTCGTGAGTCCCTTAATATGCTCTTTGGCATTGTCTGTGCTGACCAGTTCCCATGGGTGGTCTTCCGTAATGGGAAGGTGCATGAGCTGGTCGACCACATCAGCCCTGAGCAAATCGTCAGGATGTTTGAGTTCATAGACCACACGCCCGAGGTCCCAGTCATAGTATGGGAATACACCCGTTTGTGCTGCCAGAAAATCATAGGTTAAAAACCCACTGTCTGACTTAATCACATTGTCTATGCGAATTGCGTCATATCGTTTTGGCATGAATATTCCTCCTTATAGACGCATGAGTTCATTTTCGTTGAGTTCTGCAACGCATCTGCATCCATAGTCTTCGCCTGGGTGCAGACCGCCTGCACCTTCTTGCCAGGTAAAGACTTTGCCATTAAAGCTGTCATGGGTGCTTCTGACTTTGCCATCGCCTGCAGTACTCCATATGTAGGTTTTAAGGCCAACCGTTTCGTGCTGCGCTTTGGTGAGGTCAAGGCTCAAACTGCCTGCCTGATCACGCGCGATGAACTTGGCCTTTTTAAGACTCACATCGTAAACCTCTTGGAGCGACTGAGCGATTTCCTTGTTGGATTTACCGCGGCGCACACCTTGTAAAATAACCGTGTCCACCTTGTCGTGATACTGCTGCGGAATGGACTTGATATAGGAGATATTCTCCTTGAGTGCTGCTTCAACAATCCCTGTAAGCTTGTCGTTATTCAGCAGTGGGTCAAGGCTGGCTACTGCCTTGTACTGCCTTGCAAACTCATTTTGCTTGAAGTGTTTCACAGCCCTTGCAAAGTTGTCTGCAACAAGCACCATCTGCGCCTCAGTAAAGAAGTAGTCGAGGGTTTCCTCTCTGACTTCATCGAGCATAACCGATATCTGGATCAGTTCGTCTGCGTCATTTCTCTGATTTGAAAGGGCAGCAATCTTCGAATCAAAGAGTTCAACGACATTCGCATGGGAGAGTTTCAAAAGTTTTTTCACACTGGCGTAGTAGTCACTTGCAGCACCTGCAGGAAATTTGGATTTGGGTTTCTTAGCCATTCTTATCAGCTTCCTCGTGTGCCGCCTTAATTTCTTTTGCAATCCGTTCCAGCTCGGCTTCATCCATATCAAGCCTGCTTAAAAGGGACTTGCTGTCATCAAACCGCTGCTCTCTGACTTGACCAGGGGAGATAACCGCATGATTCAAATAGATGTTGTCAATCTCCGCATTGATCTTGCGAATGTCTGCATCCGTTTTGTCATCGAGTTTCCAAAGCGGATTGAATTTCATCTGATAAAGAACATCATCAGGATCAAGCGAGCCACTTCCAACGCCGCTGTCAGAAGCCAGCAGGGAAAGGTCAACCAGGTTTTCAAGCGGCATCCGCATGTGCGCTTCCTGAATACCGGCAATACGCATGTAGTAGTTGAGGCTGTCATACTTGCCACCTGTAACTTCGCCCTGGGACTGTCCCATGATGTGAGACTTGGGCATACGGCTGATGGTCGCAAGCATTTCCCACAGGAATGTGTACATGTCCTTTAAAGGCAGTTTGACCTCAGGCGAAATGAAATCCAGATCATCTTCTGTACCGATTACTGCGAGAGTATTGGTGTTGAACTCGTACTCAAGTTCACTCTGCATGGAACGCCGTCTTTCGTTGTCCGATATATCAATACCGTCTGTCTTCAGACGCTTGAGTACCATGGAGTACATGAGCTGTCCAGTCGACCAGAGTGCATTGTCAAATACAAGCAGGGCGTCGTAAAGCATCTGAATGAGGGGAATGCCCCTGTCTTCATCTTCAATTCTTCGCGTGCTCAGGTGCAAAACTCTGTCGGAGTGGACCAGTCTGTTCCTTCCTGAAGAACTGAACTCATAAAGCTCAATGTTTCCATAACTCGGACTGAACACATCATCGTTTTCAATAAGATCAACCAGCTTCATCCCAGAGAAGGCATGCAGGTATTCGATGTCTTTCAGGCTTGCACGCTTTATGGGATCACCTACATCAAAAGTGCCGCTGTGTTTTGCACCGATGCTGATAAAGCCATCTCCACGAAGTCGTTCAAAGGCAAGTGCCTTTTGAAACATCTGCTGAGCAGAAAGATTTGAAAGCTTATTGGTCAGCTGCTCTGAAAGCGTGTCATCAATGCCCTCAAAACGAATCCATTCCCGTGTGGCATCTTCTGCAGGCAGGTCGACAATGTTGGCAAATATCCGATTGGTCGCATAGAGGTCAGAAATCATTTTGTTGTTGAAACGCTCACGTGTTATGGTGCGCTGTCTTGTAAGTGGGTCTTTGATGGTGCCCTTTGAACTTGTCGATGAACCGATAAAGTCATTTCTATAGGCACTGCCAATAGAACCGCGTTTCCTGTCTATCCTGGTACTTCGTTTTACGCCTTGACTGCTCAGAAGATCACCCCCTTTTCATGTATAAAAACTGATTGTTTTATCTGCAGGTAGAATTTTCGGTGTTACAAAGCTTTTAACACCGTGTTACAACCGTGTTCCTTCGCCCTGTGCCGTGTTACTAAAATTTGAGTAGAGGAATTTATCGGCTAAGATACAAAAATCGCTTAGAACGCAATTTGAGAAGTCGAAGGTTTTTACATAAACGCTTCGGCAATACTGCTTTTTTGCTTCGCCATGCTGATAGCACCTTCAAGTGCATCGGGACCATCATCATGTGCGCTTTGTCCGAAACTTTTAAGCTGTTCAAGCAGCAGCTTATGTTTTGGATTGAACCTGATGTACTTGTTCTGGATATCAGGCTCAAGTTTTTCAATACGAAGTGCCTTGTTGCCACTTTGGTTGACACCTCTAACTGCCAGATAAATACCTGACGCCGCTGAAGCTTCTGCCAGCTTTTCCTTGAAGAACTCCTGGAACTGGTTCGTCTCGCAACCAAATCTTTTATAGCGTTTGCCGTATTCTTTTTTCAACCAGTCAGCCTTTCCAAGTACGTCTCGAATGATGATGGATGGTTTACGCCGTTTGATATCCGCGTCGACCACATACATGAATCCCGTCATGCTGTCCTTTGCAATCGTGATAATGGCCGAATAATCGGACTTTCTACTTTTGCCAAGTGAAGGGTCCACAAAACCATAGAACCTAAATCGCTTCTCTCGAAAGTCAATGTCAGCAGGATTGTAGAACTCGAAATCTTCTTCATTGAAGAGTACTTTGCTCGGATCAAGCGGTTCGTTCTGAAGTTCTGAATTGAAGGCCGAGCTGCCTATGGTCACTTTTTCAACCATGAGCTTATAGTATGACCATTTTTCAGGCCAAAGCACTTCCGTACCTTCAAGCATGGCGACCTTGTTCTTTTCAAAAAACTTTTCTGCATCTTCAGCGCGACTGTCGTTGTTTAAGTCGTTATAAATCTCAAGCCACGCGTCCCAAAGTTCTGCGTTGTCAGCAAAGGAAATAACCGCCTTATACATAACGCTCTTAAATCTGGCATTAGCCATAACCTTAGCCAGTAAGGACTCATGATGAATCATGGTTCCGATGTAGATAACATCCGTATAGGAGTCGCCAGCTTTCATAACAGCCTTGGTAAACCAGTTGTTGAGCTTATCGCGTTGCTCAGACGTTCTGACATTCTCATCGTTTTCAACATCATCGAGGACAATGAGGTCAGGACGCCAGCTCTTGTGCCTACGTCCACGAATCTTCTTTCCAGAACCAATGGCCTCAATTTTGATGTTGGTCTTTGTAAGAAGAACACTGTTCTTCCAGACCTTATCTCCTTTAAGCTCCCCAAAATCCTCCAAAATATGCGGATTGGATTCAAGGTTATCCCGAAGGTCGACCAGGAACGTCTCTGCCTGATCGGATGAATCCGACAGGATAATGATGTAATGCTTGTATGAATATAGGACAGCATGAGAGGTGTCCTTCATCGTCAAATTTGTGCTTTTTGCATGCGCACGTGGTGCGGTCACAACACGAAACTGACCTTCTCTTGTTCTGTCGTTTTTTATGTCTCTGAGAACAGAATCTGCCCAGAGCATATCTAGGTCCCTATGAAATGGTGGAGACTCAGAGCTAAAGTAATCAGGATAGTAGGCTTTTCCAAAATACTCTAAGTCGATAAAGCCCAGCTGCTTTCTGATACCATTTGGTCCATACTTTGGTGCGCCGCTGTTATATTCATCAAGAAGCTGCTTGCGTCTTCTTCTGACAAAATCAGAATCGTCCTTGCACTTCCTATGTAGGTATCTATAGAGAAGGTCTTCCTGCTTATCGTCCCAGTCCAGTGAGACTTCTTCAGTTTTACTCTGACCTGTCAACTCCTTGATCAGTTTCATGTGTTCACCAACCTATACATGTTTTGATTCAACACGCTCTACAAGTTCCGTCATGCGTCTGAGCAGATCAGGTTCCTTCTGAAGCTCATCTGCAAGTTCCTTCTTTATAGAAGTGATTGCTGCAGCAACATCATCTGCACGGTCTGCCTTGAGTTTTTCCCTGAGCACTGCCGACTTCTCGAGTGCTGCAAGAGACTTGAAAATACCAGACAGCTTTTGAATGGCACCTTCATCTTCAAAATTGCCATTCATCAAAAGTTCGGTTATGAGCTGGACCGCCATTTGATTGGCAGCTTCATGCATTTCTGTTGCGGGTCTATCGCTCACTTCTTCAACGAGTACCTTTGCCTGTTCTTTTGCAATTTTCAGGCGCTCAAGTTTTACAAGGAACTCTTTTGAATACCGATGCACTGAAGTTGTCGATATGGTGTAACCACATTCTTCAAGCATTTCAACGACCTTTTCATAAGTCGTTCCCTTAGAAAGCTCTTTGTTGACACGTTCAACCACCTCTGGTGGCATTTGACTGATTTTATGACGGCTGCGTCGTCCGTTCTGTGTCACCATCATTTGACATCAACGCCTGGATCAGTTTCAAGATTGCCTTCAAGAAGGTCGATGCCCTTTGGTGTGATTTTGGCAGTCACACGCCGATGCACGCCTGGTACTTCGATGAACTCAAGCTCGATGTACTCCTTTTCTTCAAGGTATGTAAGCTGTACATGCACCTGTGGCGGGGATATGTTATACTGCGCATCCGTCAGGATGTTAGAGATAAGTTCCTCGCCTGCAGAGTATGGATAATTTGTATTGAGAATTTTTAGGATTCTGCCCCGAATGATTCTGTTTTGTCCGTTCATTAGTGCGTCATTCATGTTTTGTCGCCCCCAGTAATAGTGAGATATTTTTATTGATGTCGCTTACTTCATCATGCATACTGTCAAATTTGTTCTCCAAATTGGAGATTGCTCTTAGAAAATCATCCCGTAGCACATAGACACGGGGGAGGTCTTTCATTTCACTTTTAATACCTTCGATCTCTCGATCGGTTTTGTTCTGCTTCATCTTGTAGTCAGAACGCATGTCCTTTAAAAGATAGGCTATGACACCAAGAATGAGGGATAGGATAGAGGACATGACAGTCAATGCTGCTGGCATCCAATTTGCTGACGCTTGTTCCATTATGCAGTCCCTCCTGTAGTGGCTTCATTCTTGACTTCAGCGACCTTTACTTCAATAAGATTCTTCACATAAGTATCAAAGTCGCCCAGCTGATCACGAAGTGCAGAAAGATAAATCGGCTCAAGTGTATGCTCAATTTCAATCTTTGCTTCTTCTGCAAGGCTAGAAAGTGCACGCTCAGGCGTTTGACCTTCCTCGATACTTTTCCTGATGGATTTCGCAACTGTTTCCTGAAGCTTCGTGACAGCCTTCAGCGTCACATCGTCAAGTCTCTCAAGTGCAGTGGACATGAAATCGCGCTGCTGCTCATTTTCAACCTTGTCGATTTCAAGTTGTGCTTTCTTCACGGCCTTCTTGATATAAAGTGTTGCGTATGTACCTGCAACGGTAATAAGACCAATGAGTACATTTATGAGTACGTTCTGAAGCTGAAGTTGCAATTCTGTCATACCATTCACGCTGATTCCTCCTTAACGGTTATCTGCTTTTATGCAATAAAAAAACTCGTATCGCTTGGACGTTTGTCCTTACAATACGAGTTTATTAGTTCGTAGATGAAAGTTGAAATGAAGGTTTCATCAACTTTTTCGCTATTTGTCATTTGAATGAAACAGGCTGATTTGTCCCTCAATTGGACCACTGCGTTTTTTAGTGACCATATCATCAACAATATTTCGAATGTGCCTGTCAGTATAGTCATATTTCTTGGCGAGCTCTTTGAAATTGAATCCGTCGAACTCTTTTCTGATTAGCTCTTTACGCTTTGGATCACAAGCTTTCTCTAATGTCGGAAAGTACACATGGTCTCCTGCAAAGAGTCGCGCAAGCTTCTTCGCTCCTTCAAATCCAATTTCTTTAGCAATTGTTCTGTATGGTTCGGAAAGGTCTTCTGGCTCAACTTCTTTATCGATCCAGCTCAATGTACTTTCCTCCTTTCAGATTGTATTCAAAATGTCCTGCCTCGTCAATGTAAAATCTAGTCAGCTGACAGTTTGGAGTTTTGCTCCTGATACTTCAGCGTCTCACTTCGACCAAAGATTACACCACGCATATAGGCATCTGATATGGACTCCTGAAGCTCTGCAAGCTGTTCGTCAAAATACTTTCTCAGATTGTTCAGCGTAGCGAACTGTTCGCCTCTTGTAATTGGGTCATCAAAGCGGCGCTGGTGAATCTTTACTTCGATTTTTTCAAAGGCTTCATTCAGGCCTTCAAAATGCTCCTCAGCCCAGTGATCTGTTTCAGCGATTTCCTTTGCTCGTGCAAGAAGTGCCTCGCTTGGAAAGTTTGTTCCAGGACAAGTCTTGTTTGCATAATCACCGTGTCTTTTAAACTCGATTTGATCAACGAGTATACTCATGAACTTGGCACTGTCTTCAAACTGCACTGGTGTGAGCTCCTGTTCATCCATGTTGCCTTCCCACACAAGCCCAATAGATCGGTAATTCATTTCCTGCTGCTTGCAGTGACCGCCAATCATTCCAACTGGGCGACCTATCTCAACGCCACCTGTTCGAGGAAATCTGAAGTGATATCCTGTACCACGATACCCCTTGTTCAACATATGGTCTTCGTGAATATCTTCCATCGTCCCACCAGGCCATACATCATGATGCCTGATGGCATGTGTGATATCGTACCAAGACTTCGCCAGAGCTGGGCTGAACTCCAAATTGTAGTCAATCACTTCGAGGCCTAAGTCTTTTGCCTTTTGAATAATCTGTTCCTGGGTTAATCTAATCATTAATCATCATCCTTTGGTTGTCTTCCAGTGCTATATAGAACTCGCTGGCAAGTATTTCTGTGAATCCGACAGGCAGTTCAATCGCATGATTTCTCTCAAGCATTCCGTACATAATACCTTCATGCTGGAAGACAATTTGCGTAATGTCTCCTGAACCGCTGATGTATCTTGACAGCCATGGTCGATAAAACTGTTTTATATCCATTGCCGCAATTCTTCCTGTCCACAATCTGCCAATGCTTGAGTTCTTTTTAAAGAATCTCAGCCCCTTTTCAAGCGTTTTGACAGATAGTTGATTCATGACTTCCTCTGATTCATCAACAGGAATTATTGCGAATTGATTATGATGTGGAACGTACTGCATTGAGTTGATGCCCCTTGAATCTGCGACTTCCTTAAACACAAGGTTGATTTTTTTCATATCCTCTTCGTACTGGACTTGTTCTTTGTAAAATGCTGTTTCTGGACTGATTATGAAGTATTTTTCCATGTTGCACCTCCAATCTCACATCAAGTATCATTTAGACTTAATATCATATTGTGCACCACAATTTTCGGCAGTACACTTATACACGTCATAACCGCAATCTGTATGCGAATATTTCAACTCATTACCGCACCGTGGGCACTGGTGTTCATCTTCATCAAATTCAACCGTAATGGGCTCATTGTTTCCGTCAAGGTGTTCTTCCAACAAATCTGACATGAAATCATAGGCATACACGTCAGGATTGCCTCTCTTTTCAAGTTCACTTTCAAGCGCATTAATGAATGCAGCTCTAGGTATGACCATTTTCATTTTGAACCTCCTAGACTCTCACTTTGCCCACTTCGTCAATATCATCAGAACCACACATCATACAATATTCGGGTTCATCTTCACATAGTTCTTCACCGCCAAAATTCACGATGATACATGGAAATTCTCGTTCGCAATCATTGCAGCGGTATTTTATCCAACTATCCATTCTTAAACCTCCTACAACTCCAAAATAGGCTGTACAACTTTTTCAATCACTTCATCATAGTCATACTCTCTGCCTGCATTCATATTTTCTGCGTCATACTTGTTCAGCGCTGCAGCTATTTTCATAACCTTGCATGCGCCGATTTGCTCTGCACTGATATTCTGCTGCGTTTGATTGTAAACTACAGAGAGCAGTGCAACATGCAGGTTTCGCATTTTGCTCGGAAGTGCGCCCAGACCACTATACTTGTCAAACTCCTCATACTCCGCAAGAGCTTCTTTTTTGAATGCCTTGCGGTTCAACCTTTTCTTTACTGGTGGAATTATGCCTTCAGCACGAAGTTCTGCACGCGCTTTTGCACGGTCATTCTTTTCACGCTGGGTCATCCGTTTTTTCTTTGCCATCAAACAACCCTCCGTCTGCGGATCAGCGTGAGCATGCGCCTCACAACACCAATCTTCATATCGTAGTGTTCTGCTATTTCAACGTCTGAAAATCCTTGTGTTATACCTTCTTCAACCATGCGTAGTGCATGTGATCGCTTCAATTCGTTATAAGTTAAATTGACTGTTATAGGCCGTTTCATCGGCTTGGTAGGGTGAAGTGCTTTGTATTTTTGCAGTTCTTCTTGCGAAAGTGTATAGCACTTCATCTCACTAGGCATCTGCTTGTATGCATGCGCACATTCCACATTGATATTACGAATTGGGTAACCCATCGTATACACCACCTATCAAATCCTTGTGCGTTTCAATGTGCCCGATACGCTTCACGCGCCACTCCATGATGCGTGATTCCGTTATCTCGCTTCGCATCAGATTGCCACCAATGGTCCGTTCCATGACCATCTTGTTTTCTTCTTCGACCCACTTCACAATCATATGCCTCTGGATACCAAGGTCAGGGTGCGTCACTTCAACAATCGAGCCTTCATCAATGCGGCCCCGCAGGTAGTCACGTGTTTTCAGTCTCTGATACATGCGTACTCTCGGTACATTGAGTATGCCAACAACCCGACTATCTCCGTCATGCTGCTGAACTTCACCGTCCATATGCAAGAGCAGGTCTATGCAAGACGATTCGTAGAAGATGTTCTTTTCAGGATCAAAGGCAACAAATTCAAATCGTGTGCTCAAGGCTATCCCTCTACTTTCTTCAGCATGGCCTTCAGACTTTCAATAAGCCGCCAAGCCTGCTGAGGTGTCAACCATTCAAGTCGCTCCACATGGTAGTACTTATTCATGAAGCTTATAAGACGAGCTGGGTTATCATCCCAACCCAGCTCTTTTTCCAACTGCCTGATTTTCCAGACCATTCTGTTTGTCCCATCGTCTGAAGGTTTCTTTGGTTTCAGTTCTGGCTTTACGGTGTACAGATGGTCTTTCAGTGCCAAGATGACCTTGTTTCTCTGAGCCGTACTCAGTGCACTGATACTGCGCTGACCTGTAACGCCTTCGACTATCGAACGAAGTTCACTTTCATCGAGTTCGCACCGTTTTGCCAGTCCCCAAATATTCGCTATCTGTTTTCTTCGACCATCTGCCATATGTTCACCGCCTAATGATCTGTGAGTTTTTCACGGTCAGGTTCGTACCAGAAAACATCATCGATTTCAATGCCTGCACCTGCCTCGACAATCATATTAGGGGAGTACTTTTTCAGCACTTCCTTATTGATTTTCTCAGGTGGTGCTACAACACAGTCGCCCATGCCTAGCTCTTTGAGCTTTGAAATGATTGTGCGAACTTTCTCGGCAGCGCGTGGAAGGGAAATTTTCGTTGATTTTCTAAACCCAACTTGACCAAAGTCCATAGTTACAGTTTTCTTTTTGCCGAAATCATCTTTGTGTTCTTCAACAAACAGCTTCATGTCCTTTTCAAGGGCTTTGATACTGTCTTTAAATGGTTCGGCAGCGTCTTTTGCTTCAAGCTTCACATCTGAAATCTTGTCGTTCATATCCGACTCGATTTTCTCAATTTTAAGCAGGTTCTCTGCTATTTCCTTCATAACCAGGTCGCATTCTTCCCAGTTCTTGATTGTCGAAACATCTGGTAATCTTCTTCGTGCCATTTTTATGACTCCTTTCAGGTTCTTTGTCTGTATCTGCATAACAAACGTGACCATCTTCACAGTAGAACATGATCCCGTAAAGTTCATAAGAATCATTTGCTGCAAGCACATTCATATTGTTGAACTCAACACTTGTCATAGTACAATTTCCTCCAAACTTGTACTTTGGTATATAGCGTTCTGTTAAATGACTCATAATGATCTCAACCGCTTCGTCCAAGGTGAAATACTTCTGTTTATGTCCAAGCAGGGCAGACCGAATTGTTTTAACCATGCTCATTTAGACCCCCTAAAACATCAACTTGTACTTCTTAGCATCCTTCACGATTTCAATACTGATTTCACTGCCTTCAGCAGCTTCAAGACAAAGCTCAAGCAGTTCTACAAAGTTTCCAAGCCCACCGTGTCGAACGTCAATGGCTGCAGCCACAAGATGGTTGGCAGCTTCTCTTGTGATGTTGTAGCGTTTCAGTATTTCTCTGACTTCCTTTTCCTTGATGCCCTCAAGCTTCATCATGTACTTGCGTCTGTAGAGCTGTGCAAGGTTGTCTTTGCCGTTTCCTCGTGTCAGGATTTCTTCCAGGTCATGGGTTCCACAGAGCAGGATCGGCACGCTCGTGTTATCCCATATCTTTCTCAGGATTTCAAATTTGTCCACGTCCCATTTCTTCAGATATTCTGCTTCGTCAATTACAAACATCAGCTCTTTGTTTCTCATTGCACCGATCAGTTGCTGCACCTTCGCATAATTGGAACCCCGTTTGAGTTCGGTTCCTGAAGCCTCTGCCATAATGGAGAGCAGGTCCTGCATTCTCATGCTCGTAAACGCTTCTATGTAGACAGCGCCTTCCGTGCGCTCACAAAACTCCCTAATGGCTGTTGTCTTGCCAGTGCCTGGATGTCCGATAACAACGCCCATCTTTTGTCTGAGGCGCATGTCTTCGCAAAATCCGAGGACACCTTTAAACTCTGTTGTCGGATAGATTCCGATTTCATCGGTGTATTCAACCTGTGCTTCTGGCTGCTCGTATCTGGCTTCAAGAAAACTGATGACGGCTGATTCAAGTTCCGTGCTTGTTTTTCCGTGATGCACAAATTGAGAAATGGTCGATGAACTGTATCCGCACTGTCTTCCAATGTCAACAAAGGTCATGCCTTCATTGTCTCGGATGGTCTTGAGCTGGTCTCTCAAATCGTTTTTGCCCATGCTCTTAAAATCTATATTTTCAAGTAGCGCTACTACTGCACTCATACATACGCCTCCTTAGTTTTGCACTTTTCAGTGCGAATTATCCTGTTGTTCGGTTCATGACAGATTCACCAGTCTTGATAAAACGCTTTTTCGCTGCGCCAGTATCTTCATCTGGTGTCTTTTCCTTTTCGCTTGCCGAGTTGAACTCACGCATGGCCTTTTCAAGCTCAAGAACTGTGATATTGCTCGATGTGTCCTCAATGATTTCACCTGTGAGCGTATTGGCACTTGCACGCTTTGGCGGCTTTGGTCTGCGTCTGCCTGTCAGATCAGCAATTCTGTCCTTCACTTCAAATTCCTGATTCTTTTGTGAGCGGACATGTTCCGCAACCTTCTCAGGCTTTTCTTCAATCATTTTGAGGTTTTCTTTCACTGTCGCTGCACACACAAAGTTGTTATGGTGCATGACAAGAATGACATCTGTATTTTCACGGTTGTACCGCACAAGCACCTTCTCATTGCTCAAGTGGCTCAGAGCAGAGTGGTCGTATACCTTGTTCTTAAACTGGATGCCCTGTGTTGTAACCTTGCGCTCAACCATTTCCATCTTTCCAATGGAGAGCATTGCCCAGCTCGGTTTGTCATGGCGTGCCTTTTCGGCTGCTTCATACATTTCAAACGGCGTCTTGCCACCATATCCTTCATGGGGTTCGTTATGGTATTCTTCCAGCACATCAACGAACCAGTCTCTAAGTTCGTCCAGCGTCATAAGGCCCTCTGTCTTAATGAGTTTCTTCAGGTCCTTAGTGAATGTTTCAGGTCGCTCTGCTGGATCAGTGCCGCACCAGCCAGGAAGTTCTCTGACATGTCGGTCTGAAAATGTTCCGAAAAAACGTTCCACTGGCTTAACCCATCCGTGGTAGGCCTTTGCATGTACATTGCCTATGCTCAGTGTCTGAAGGAAACTGCTCGATGTTTCATCGAACTCAATCGCACCCTTGTTGTAATTGTGCTCAACGATTTTCCCTCCCTCAAACACATGCGAACGATAGTCCTTGCCATTGTCAGTGTAGACATAGCGTGGTACGCCGTAAAAAGGGACGCCGCGTTTAGGCTGAATGCCGTATATAAGCGCTTCAATAATCGTTCGTGAGTTCGGGTTCATGGTCAGGCACCAGCCGACCATACAACCTGTTGCAATGTCATACCACGCCGTGAGCCATGGCCTTGCCACCTTGCCGTCTGCATCAATGACAAAAGCGTTGAACTTATAGTGGTCACCAAACCAGCAATCGTTGGCAAGTTCAGGCTTGTCCCGTTTCGCCTTAATCATGTACTTGGCCTCCCAGAACTTGCGGCCTTTTCTCGCATATTCCACAAGCTCCATCGGAATACTTTTCAGTATGCGACTAGCAGTCTTGTCGCTCTTTGAGTACTTTAGACCTTGCTGGTCCGTCTCTTCGCAAAGCTCCACCACATAACCCGAATTTTCGAGTTGTCTTCTGAGTTTCGAGCCCTCCTTGAACCTGCAATTTTCACAACCCTTGCAACCAAGCTCTTCAGCATCCTTGACCATAAGCTCATAAGAATGTGTCTTGCTGCGTCTACGATCTGTGAGGTAGTAGTCTTTCATAATGCGTTCAGCTTCAAGACAGAATACCGTGGATTTTCCAGTTTCCTTTTCCTTGCGCATCAGGCCAGCTATGCCTTTTTCTTCATAAGCCTTTATCCAGTTCTGAAGACTCCTTATGCCGATGCCGTGTTTCTTGGCAAGGGCTTCACGTTGCTTCGTGATATTGCGAAGCGCTTCATCAAAGGCAAGGGCCTCTTCGACAATGGCTTTTTTTCTTAAGAGCTGGTCGATGCCCTTTTGACCGTACTTATGCAAATAGTAGTTCATGTCTATATCAATGATTTTTTCCTTTTCCTCTTCTGTGTCCCGCATGCTTTCGAGGTACTTGATCTGCGCATCGGGCGGAAGGGAAGTCAGCTCCACAAGATATTTCGTATTGTTCTTGTCGCTTACGTTTTCGCGTGATTTGTACTCAGACGTATAGATTTTTCGCCTAATTGTACTTTCATCAACGCCGCAAAGCTCAGCGGCCTTTTTAGTAGTTAACCAAACGTCCATTTCAATTCCCCTTTGCAGATTTTCTAAGTCATGGTATACTGTCAGGGAAGAATATATTTTGTTAGACTTTTTCGGAGCGCTTTCTTGGTAGGTTGGCAGCTCCTTTTTCATTGTCTTTAAATATATTCTTTTTTCGCGTTTTAACTTGCATTTTTCCCCTGCTTCTCACTGGCTTCCTTCTGTTTTTTCAGGTATATTTCATGAAGGTCGATGCGTTGTTGCAATTCCTTCATGCGGTAGGTAAGTACTGAAGTTTCAACACCATATTCCTGTACAAGTGCTTCGAGACGAGCGTGAAGCTCTTCCCATAGCGTCTCATATTGGTTCTCGCAGGCTGTCATTTCCTGTCGGCATGCGAAGAGCTGCTTCTCGTGGTATCGGTTCAGCACTTCATTTTGCGAACTGTTCATCATTTCAGTTGCCAGATTCTCGACCAGGCTGGGTCCTCTCATGTGTACGCCAACACTTTTCTTGATATCCTCAATTTTGTTCGATACAAAAGCATCTGTGCCATACTTCTTCAAATCAAAAGGTTTAAATTTGCTCATTTACACCACCTCCATGAGTGCTTCTTCATTCTTTTTTGACAGGAATGATACAATCTGATCCAGGTATTTGAGTCCTTTGGTTCTTCCAGTCAAAATGTCAGAGACATAGTTTGCGCTTACGCCAATTTCCTCTGCGATGTCATTCACACTTAGGCCAGTTTCTGCCAACCTGCGCTTGACCCAAATACCAAACTGAGTGTACTGCACTGACATTGTGTTTCCTCCTTTCTATGAACTGCGCACAATCAATACCTTTGCTTCGCATTTCTCTTTGATACGGCTGTTCTCACCAGCGGTTACTTTCAAAAGCTGATCAGCCTTGTTCTTAATCAGTTTTACGCCATCACGACCTTGCAGTTCTTTAACCAGGTCATTTGTTGATATGTTTTCGAGCTTCATGAACTTCTCGAACACTTCGCCGTCCTCCTTATGCTGTTGAAATCCTTTGTGAAATGCTATGCCAATAGGTTTAGTGTCTAGCTTACAAACGCGGATGCTCTTTTCATCAACTTTTTCAATCAAAACCTCACATCCTGATAAGTACGGTAGAAACGACGCTGTATACTTCTTTTTTTCAAACTGAATCGTTCCAGCTTTAACTTTTCTTTTCAAATATCTGGCGCTCATGTATCCCTCCGATCTCGGTTTCCATTCTTTTGAAGTGGTGATACAATTAGAATGAGGTGATGATATTGTTAGATATAGAACTTTTTGAACTTCATGAAACGATTACAATTGATAAAATCAGCCGTTCCGTTCTCATACGTATCTGTAAATGGATGGAACAACAATTCAATCAGTTGTCAAATAATCAATTAGAGGTAACAAGGTCTTTAACCGTAAGCATTAAGAACGGTCGAAAAATCAACGTAGGTAGTCTGAATACACTTGAAAATAGATTATTTTCAGAAGATGATATATCAGAATTTTGCTTTAGCATGTTGATAACAAAACCTTTCGCATGCCATTTGAAAATTTTCAGCGAAACAGAGAACTGTGTATGCTTTTCTGTAATTTCTGAAAAAAATCAATGGAATGAAGATTCTTTTGCAGATTTTTCAATTTCATTTGAGTCAATCTATACAAAACTCGATTCTCAAACACCTTTTCATTTTGAAATTTCTGCAGATATTCAAGCTGATGATACGCTTAATGAGCCAAAGTGCACTCCTGACTCAAGTAAATCAAATGACTTCGGTTCTGATATTACAGCTATACTCCCTCCATCAGTACATGAGTCAGAAGATATAGGTTCAGAAATTAAGGCTGTAATTCCTCCAATGCACTCGACGAGTGAAAAAACCAATGTCGTTCCTGAAGCTGTCCCCGTAATTGCCCGTTCATCTTTGAAGCACGTTGCCGAACAACCACTCAACAATCTTACACAGCATATAACCACCAATATAACCAATAACTATACTGCAGAAGATGATAAGAGCAAGCACCACAGTCTCTTGAGCTATGCAGCTATGATATTTACAATCTTTGGTGCTCTGGTTGGTATTTTGCAATTTTTTTTCGATATTTTCTGATTGTAATTGATTTTTTTCATACAGAACCGCAATACTTGCACATGCTCCAATACTCAGTATTAAGGCAACCGTTGGAATTATTTCTTTCCACGTTTCCCATATTTCAAGTACAAATGATTTAAACATCAATATGATCCTCCAATTGAATAACGCTTCATACTAGCAGAGGATAATAACTCTGCTTTTTCAATTTAATTCCACCTCACATCCTTCAGCTCGAATCACGCCATCGAGCAACTTCCTAATATCCTTCACAGTGCGGTAAGTGCTGTAAGTCATAAACCCAATCATGCAGCACCATATAATGCCGATTGGGATGATGTGTTCATATATCTTACTGAGCATCGTCCACCACCTTTCTACATCTCTGCATTTCCATTCCTTAATAGAGGTTTTCTTCCTTGCTTTCCCGAATTATTTCAATAACGAAAGGAGGTGACCTTATGCCAGAAGAAAACACTGTTCAAAAAAAACCAATTTCAAAGAAAAAATTAATCCTCATTACCGCATTTGACTTGGCCCGAAATACAACGGATGCACTTTTAAACACAGAAGGAATCACTGTTGCATCTCAACCAAAATTTGGACTTACAGTATTTACACCCACTGGTTCTTATACTGGTGAATTGAAACTGTTGCCAATGGGCGAAGAATATGATCCATTTATCCAAAATGATGATAATTCAATGACCTTGGACATGACATACTTTCGACAATCCATACTTAACATTCTTGATTCTATGCCTGAGGAAGAAATGATTAATGACTGCGATAGCATTTATTTTGAAAAGGCTACTTTCAAACCTGCAAATCAAACCAGCACATCAAATACAGTTATTTACCACAACCTCACAATTTTCACTGACCAAATCGTTGGGTATACATACTCTCCGCTAGACTAATCTGAACTGATTTTTTAAAATCATCAGTCAGTTTATCAAGGTCAAAATCAGAATCAATCTTAATGATGAACGGAGCTGCTTCTAAAACGGTTCCGTTTTTTCTATTCTCACGCATTGCAATGTTTCTTTTTACGTGATGATTTTGTTTCATAAAACCACCTTTCCACATATCCACAAACAATATCCACTAGACGCTAACCTCACATCATTCGTGCAGGGTCCTACTGCCTAATCGCCAGATTGCCTGATTCCGATTTGCGCCTTTGTCGCTCTCACTATTCATACAGGCTTGAGACTGTCTTGGCTCCCGCCAGGCTAGTTTACGACTGGTGCTTAAAACTTCCTATTCAGTTTTCAAGGTTCAATCTTTTGACGCATGAGAGATGCATAAAACTCGGGACGGTTTTTACTGTTATTACCGCCAAACACATATGGCAGCGTCTCATGTGAACACTTTAATGAAACATGTCACAATTCGGTTGACGCTAGTTCAATTTTTTGATGATTTTAGTTATACATTGGTATATGATTTAAATGAGAAATCACATTTTTATAAGTCGATTATATATTCGATATCGGATATTGTCAAATAATTTTATTCTGTTTTAGGATATTTTATTCCTACTTCAGATACTGGAGGCAAACATATATGAGTTCAATAGGTGACAGAATTAAAAAGATTCGTAAGGATAACAAGTTAAGCCAGACTGTATTTTCCAATGCAATAGGGCTATCTCAAGGTAGATTGAGCGAAATAGAGAAAGGCAAGAACAAACCATCTTACGATACCCTTTATTCGATAAAGGATAATTATAATATATCGTTAGATTGGCTTATATTCGGAGAGGAATATTCGTTAACGGATAAGTTATTTGAAAATGAGGATGAACAATTTGTCATTGAGACGTATCGATATTTAAGTGAATATAATCGTACATTGATTAAAGGTATGCTCGAATTGAAATTGCATGAACAGCAAAAACAAGAAAACCTATACATACTCGATCCAGAAGACGACACCAAGGTTATTAAAGAAGAAACTCCTCAGTTTGTCCCTGAACTTGGTCGAGTTGCAGCAGGTGAAGGCGTCGCTGAAATCAATTTGATGTCTGAGGATGATCTTGTTCAGATTACAGGTTTTAAGAACGTAGACTTTGCACTTAGAATTGTGGGCGATTCCATGGAACCAAAAATTCCAGACGGATCAACCGTGCTAATCCACAAACAACCCGAAGTAGAATGTGGGGAAATTGGGATTGTATCGATAGATGGATATGTAACATGCAAACGCATTTATAAAGATGGACAACCAAATGGACATATCCGTTTGAAGTCTATCAATCAGAAATATCCAGATAGAATTCTGACTGAAAAAGATGGTGAGATTCATGTTCTTGGGAAGGTCATTTTAGATGAGAATGGTAATTCAAAGTAGATTTCACTGCTATTTTTTTGGGGTATAAAAATGAGATTTCTCATTTTTAAACATGTGAGACTCTCGTTTTACTACGATTTTCGTGCACGCTATCAAACACATCAAAAAAGCTCGAAACTAAGTGTTTTCAACGTGCACGCTATTGTTTGCGTTTGTGCACGCTATCGCCCGCTTTCGAGCGTTACAAAACCTGTATTTTCGACATCGTTTGTAACACGCTCTAACAGTTGAAAATACTAGCATCAACACAGGTCATTACTAAGCGATACTAAAAAACCACCGATTTCGTTACAATCTCCAAATTGCGACGATTTCTGGTGGTTTTCTGATTTTCTTTGCAATTTTAAATGCGAACGCCATTTTTGAGGCCATTCCGTGAAAGTGTTGATATATTACGGTTTTTTACGGTTATTTCCGTGATTTTACGGTACTGTGGTTTTTGCAGGTTATAGTGAGAATCTACAGAAATGCACAATCGTCAAAAATTTGCATTTTTTTGTTTAAGAACATATAAAATTGGAAATTTTAAGAGTAAATATATAAGATAGCACATATGTGCACATGAATGGGTCAGGATAGAGGATTGATAAAATGAATGGGGAATATAGAGCAATTGTTATGAGCATGCCAACTGCATATGCAAAATATCGGTTTGTCTTCAATGAATCGGGACTTCCTGTCGACAGTGTTCTTATTGATCTGAATCCTGCCTACGCCGAGCTTTTTCAGATGAGCCGCGACGCCCTGATTGGAAAACGGATTTCGGGTATTGTACCTGTCACACTAAGGGGCAGCAGTACTGCCAGCGATTATAGGAAGCTCTTGAAAAACGATGCACCCCTTAAATTCACACGCCATGATGAAAGCAAGGGAAAATACTATCAGATCACTGCATTTCGCCTTACTGAAGATACATTCATCACCCTGATTGAGGATATCTCCGAACACGTTTTCAATGCACTGAAGCTTATCGACGCCAACTCCCTGCTCATAGAAAGCAACCGAAAGCTCTACAAGGACTCTGTCACAGATAGTCTGACACAGTTTTACAATCACAATTACATACGTGAAATCCTCAAAGAGGAAATGCGCCTTTCCCACTACAGAAAACGGGCTCTGAGCATTGCCATGATTGATATCGACCATTTCAAGAAAATCAATGATTCCTATGGCCACTTGAGTGGAGACAGCATTCTGGCAAAGCTGTCAGACCTTATAAGAAACCATACCCGAAAACAGGACCACGTTGGCCGCTATGGCGGTGAAGAGTTTCTTCTTATACTGCCAGGTGCAGATATTTTAACGGCACTCTCCGTTGTAGACCGATTGAGAAAATCCATAGATAACCATGTTTTTGTCCTCGACAAGCACAGTCTGTCCTTAACAGTCAGCTGTGGTGTTGCCACGTTTACGGGACAGGACCTCCACCATTTCATCGCAGAAGCGGACAAATACCTTTATGAAGCCAAACGTCTCGGCAGAAACCAGTGTCACTGCATACACAGCAGCTAGGTAAAATTCTCCACATATAAAAACACCTATTTTGAGTAAAAAGTCAAAATAGGTGTTTCTATTTTTAAACATACTGCTTAGGCATTGTCTTGCTCTTCTTTAAGAAGCATTTTCAGATAGGCATTGATGAAGGACTGTATTTCTCCATCCATAACCGCCAGGACATTGCCAGTTTCAAAATTGGTCCTATGGTCCTTGACCAGATTATAAGGATGGAAGACATAAGATCGGATCTGGCTGCCCCAGGCAATTTGGGAATAGTCTCCTGCCAGGTCTTCAACCTTGTCCTTCTGCTCCTGAATCTTGAGCTCAATCAGCTTCGACATGAGCATGCGCATGGCTGTCGCACGGTTACTGATCTGCGACCGCTCATTCTGACACTGTACAATGACACCCGTTGGAATATGCGTAATACGCACTGCAGAGTCCGTTGTATTGATATGCTGACCACCCGCACCAGATGCTCTGTAAGTATCGATTTTCAAATCACTTGGATTCAGGTCAACTTCGACATCTTCATCCAGTTCCGGCATGACGTCCACGGATGTGAAGCTCGTATGTCTTTTGCCCGAAGAATCAAAAGGAGAAATTCTGACAATCCGGTGTACGCCTTTTTCTGATTTCAAATAACCATAGGCGTTAATTCCGCGGATTGCCATGGAAACGTTCTTGATCCCCGCTTCCGTGTCCTTAAGAATGTCGAGTATTTCCACCTCAAAGCCACTGTGAGCAGCCCAGCGGTTGTACATTCTGAAGAGCATTTCTGCCCAGTCCTGGGCATCGAGTCCGCCAGCACCGGCATTAATGGAAAGAATGGCATTGTTTCCATCGTACTCTCCTGAAAGAAGCGTTTGGAGCGTCATGTGCTCAATACTTTCACTCAGCTTGTCAATCCCGCTTTCAGCCTCTTTTTCAATGGAGTCGTCCTCATCTTCAAGGGCCATATCAATCAAGAGCTGAAGCTCTTCAAATGCCGTTTCCATAGCTTCAAAGTCTTCAAGCTTGGACTTGATTGCTTTAGCTTTTCTAAGCGTCTTTTTCGCACCTGCCTGGTCGTCCCAGAAATCAGGCTCTGTCATGAGCATTTCTAATTCCTCATGCTCCTTTTCCATACTATCGATGTCAAAGTGAACCCCTCAGTTCGGTAAGGGACGCTTCGATGCTTTTTAACTCGTTCATACACTTTTCAAGCTTTAACACATCACACACCTCTTTTCATATTTTTATAAAGAATGCTGGACCATAACAGCCCAGCATCCCAAATAGTCCTAACATAGACTATCTTAAACTGTTTCTATTGATTCACACCGCAGCATTTTTTATATTTTTTGCCGCTTCCGCAAGGACATGGATCATTTCTGCCAACTTTGTTGTCATTCACAACAGGCTTCAGCTTTTGCGGTTCAGAATCTCCGCCTGATGTTCCTGTGATTTTTGCAACCTGCTCACGTTTTGCTTCTGTTCTGATTGTAACATGGAAGAGCATGCGCACTGTGTCGACCTGAATATTATATGTCATTTCGTTGAACATATCAAAGCCTTCAATCTGATATGCACGAACCGGATCTTCCTGACCGACTGCACGTAGGCCGATACCCTGCTTCAGCTGATCCATGGCATCGATATGGTCAATCCATTTTTCATCAACATTTCTAAGAAGAAGCACACGCTCGATTTCGCGCATTCTTTCAGTTGTGATCTCTTCTTCTTTAATCATGTACAGCTTATCAGCGATTTCCATGAGCTTGTCTTTTAAAGACTCTCTATCCAGGGTTTCAAGATTATCAACCTTGAAGAGTCCCTTCGGAAGGAATATCTGGTGCAGATGGTCTTCCAGGGCATTCAGATCCCATTCCTCTGCGTACTCCGACTCGCTTGTATAAAGCTCTATGGCAGCATCGATGATGCTTTCAATCATAGAGTAAATTTCATCTTTAATGCTTTCACCATGAAGGACACGGTTTCTCTCTCCATAAATGATTTCACGTTGCTTGTTCATGACATCGTCATACTGCAGAACGTGTTTACGGATACCAAAGTTACGGCCCTCAACCTTCTTTTGAGCCCCTTCAATGGATTTTGACAGAATGCTGGCTTCAAGCGGCATATCATCTTCCATGCCCAGCTTGTCAACCATTGCCTTGACGTTGTCATTTACAAACAGACGCATGAGATCATCATCAAAGGAGATAAAGAACTGTGAAGAACCCGGGTCACCCTGTCGCCCAGAACGACCACGCAGCTGGTTGTCAATACGTCGGGACTCATGACGCTCTGTACCAATAATGTGAAGACCGCCAGCAGCCTTAACTTGAGCTGCCTCTTCATCCGTTACGGACTTATAGGATTCGAAAATATCATTGTAGGTATTGCGTGCTTCTATGACTTCAGGATCATCAAACTCAAGCGGACTTGTCACAAGGGCAAGAATTTCATCTGAATATCCCTGCTTTGACATATCGCGTTTAGCCATAAACTCAGGATTACCACCCAGCACGATATCCGTACCACGACCGGCCATATTGGTTGCAATCGTTACCGAATTGAATCGACCTGCCTGTGATACGATTTCAGCCTCGCGCTCATGCTGCTTGGCATTGAGGACCTCATGACGGATGCCACGTTTTTTCAGCAGGCTCGACAGATACTCTGAGGTCTCGATTGAAATAGTACCGACAAGAACCGGTTGACCGCTTACATGGCGTTCTTCGATGTCTTTGATAACCGCACCGAATTTGCCACTTAAGGATTTATACACTGAGTCCGGCATATCTTTTCTCACGACAGGGCGGTTTGTTGGAATAACAACAACGTCCATGCCGTAAATGTGCTTGAACTCATCTTCTTCTGTTTTTGCTGTACCCGTCATGCCCGAAAGCTTGTTGTACATTCTGAAGTAGTTCTGGAGTGTGATGGTTGCCAGTGTCTGAGACTCCTTGCGAACCTCCAGATTCTCTTTGGCTTCGATTGCCTGGTGAAGACCGTTTGAGTAGCGGCGACCAAACATGAGACGCCCTGTAAACTCATCGACAATGACAACTTCGCCTTCCTTAAGAACATAGTCCACATCTCGCTTCATCAGGTAACGCGCCTTAAGCGCCTGATTGATATGGTGTGAAATTTCCATATTCTGCGGATCGGAGAGGTTTTCCAGGCTGAAGAAGCGCTCTGCTTTTTCAACGCCGCCCTCATCTGTCAGCACAACAGAATGGGCTTTTTCATCAATTGTATAGTCATCTTCGCGCTTAAGCATCTGCACAAAGGTATCTGCAATTTTATACAGGCCTGTAGATTTCGAGCCTTCACCGGAAATAATCAGCGGCGTTCTCGCCTCATCGACAAGGATTGAATCAACCTCATCGACAATTGCGTAGTTGAGTGGACGCTGTACCAGATTTTCCTTGTAAATCGACATGTTGTCTCTCAGGTAGTCAAAACCAAATTCATTGTTCGTACCGAATGTAATATCCGCACGATATGCATCTACACGGTCCTGACCACGAACGCCATGCACGACACAGCCAACGCTTAGGCCCAGGAAGTTGTAAAGCTTGCCCATCCAGTCACGGTCACGGCGTGCCAGATAGTCATTGACAGTGACCACATGAACGCCTTTGCCTTCAAGTGCATTCAGATAAACAGGAGATGTAGCCGTAAGGGTCTTACCTTCACCCGTTCGCATCTCTGCAATTCTTCCGCCGTGCAGTACAATACCGCCAAGAAGCTGAACCGGATAGTGGCGCATGCCCAGTGTACGCACCGCAGCTTCACGTACTACTGCAAAAGCTTCCGGCAGAATTTCGTCCAAAGTTTCACCTGCTGCGATTCTGGATTTGAACTCGTCCGTCTTAGCTCTAAGCGCTGTATCGGATAGAGCTTTCATTTGAGGTTCAAGCGCTTCTATTTCTTCGACTTTTTTCATGAGCCGCTTTACTTCTCTGTCGTTTTCGTTACCGAATAATTTTTCTAAAAATCCCATTGATAAATCGTCCCTTCAGTTTCTCTCAGCATTCAAGAAAGATGCCTTCGGCTTTTCAGAGCGCAGACATATGCCGCAGTATGCATGGTGTGAATTATGGTCTCTCTGATGACCTACGCTAAGCATATTTCTCGAATGTTGAGGGTATATTCATATCCCGTGTTCTTTCCGTATTTCTTTTCGGGTTCATGTCAAAATCAATATAGCCTTACAAATATATATTATAGCATAAGAGCATGGTTACCTATGTTAGATTTAAGTGACAAACTCATGAATAAAGTGTGAATAGTGAATAATCTCTTACAGTCACATGTCTGCCTATGGGGAATTTTGTACAGAAAAAGAAGCACGCCTTTTTTTCGACCTAAAAAAGCGTACTTCTTTTATTGATTATGAAGCCATGGCTTCATTTGGGTGTCTGTATATGTCTTATCCTTAACCTGTACTGATACCGGTCTTATTGATGCTAATGAAGATTCCACATCACTCGACAATCTTGAGATGAACTTCGTGATTATGGACTTTTTCAGTCAAAATGTGAACCGCTTGGGTATTAGTCTCTATAGCGGTCCAGTTCTTTTCTATTGCAATCCTATTTTTCTCAATTGCGGTCCAGTTCTTTTCTATTGCAATCCTATTTTTGTCAATAGCAGTTCCGTTCTTCTCTATTGCAATTCTGTTTTTCTCTATAGCTTCCGTGTTGGCAGTATAGCCGTCAAACAAGGCCTCAAATTTCTTACTGTGCTCCACTTCCATATGCGTCACCGTATTTTCAAGACTTCCAACACGGGTCTCTAAACTGTCTAGACGCGTTTCCACATCGCAAACCTTGCCATAGATTTTAGTCATCATATCAAACATTCTATCATTTTCCATGATTTATACTCCTAACCAGCAATTACATCGCCCCCATGTTTGAACTCATCATATCATAGCAAACATCAGCTGTCAATAAATGGAAATAAATTACTGTAAAAAAATCCCGACTCAGCTTAGAATGTTCCAAGTGAGCTGGGATTTATGATCGATTGATTTGTTGCTGGATCTAAAAGCTACACAAATACACATCTCCAGCAATACGCGAAACTTTAGCAACTGTTACACACGCGTATTGTAGGAATATTTCACCATGGAGCTCGAACCGCGATAGAAGACACGCTTCATCTCGCCCTGTACAAAGTAAACAATGCCAATCATGATTAAAATGTCACCTACAGAGAGAACTTTGGCAAACGGATACAGGTCTGGTAGCGGAATAAACTTCCCAAGGTACTGAGAAACGCCTTCTGCAGCCTCCATACTTGAAAAATTAATCAGAGACCCGTCCTTGATGGTTTCTATCATGCCTGAGAGTCCAGCGTACTCAAGACCTTTAAAGTCAACTGGCATTCTCATGCCGTTCAGGAGTATTGCCAGCATATTTGAAATCGTCCCCGCAACAATGAAGCCAAATCCCTTCTTATCGAGATTCAATAGAAGAACCACAGCCATCAGTACCATAGCAGCAAAGGGAAAGTACAGCAAATAGGCTTCAAGAACGCCTGCCCGTGCCAGTGCAAGTGGAGACAGTTGTACAAAAAAGGCCAGAATCACCAGCCAGAGTCCTTTTATATGTATATCTCCCAAATTGCCTATACGACCTTTTCTAAGTACGCCTACAGCAATTCCAAGCAGTACGGCTTCGACGAACACGGTCATCCCTCCCTATTGCAGTGACTGTAATTTTTGAATATTCTGTGCTTCCACACAATTATACCGAATTTCGCTTGGCATGACCAGACTTCATAGCCTTAAATATAAGAAAAATTGCGCCAACATCTATCATGACATCTCCTATACTAATGGTTTTCGGAAACGGCCAAGGCGGTGGAATCATAATAATGTCAGACAGTATGGTCAAGCTTGTCTGATTATGAATCACTTCATGGGCAAATATTTGTCCGTGCTCAAGCGCTGCTAGGGACTGGGTAAAACCATACTTTAGGCCAAGCTGCGGGTCAACCGGCATAGAGCCTCCATTGACCAGTATGACCAGAAAATTCATGATTGTCCCAAGCAAAATAAACTTCATGCCTGCTATATGTAAGTTCTTATAAATAAAAACTGAAATTGCCGCATAGGCGACAATCTCTATAATCATTGTAAATGGATTCTTAACCCCTTGAATAAAACCTATATGGTTTACTGCGGCTGCGCCGCCACGCTCCAGCATCACGCCTAAAACAGGAAGCCACAAGGCCTTCATCTCCAGCTCCTGCAGGCCTTTCAATCTGCCGCCTGCAGCAAAACTAACCAGGATAGCCAGTACCAGCGTCTCAACCAGCATGTTCAACCTCCGTGATGATTTCATTCTCCAGTGTCACGAAATGCTTGACTACATCAGGATGAAACTGTGACCCACCACCACTTCTGATGATTTCCATTGCAGCGCCATGGCTCATAGCCTTCCTGTAGGAACGGTCAGAGGTCATGGCATCGTATGCATCGGCAACTGCAATAATTGACGACTCAATGGGAATTGAAGTCCCCAGAAGGCTATCTGGGTATCCATTGCCATCATAACGTTCATGATGATGGCGGATAATCTCAGAAACCTTGCGGAGTGACGCGACGTCCTTGATGATGTTTGCACCGATTTCCGGATGCTGCTGTATTTCGTAGTATTCCTTGAAATCCAGTTTTCCATTCTTGTTGAGCACGTCATCTTTAATGCCAATTTTTCCGATATCATGGAGAAGTGCTGCAGTTTTTGTTGTTTCGAGCTGTTTTGGCGAGAGCCCCATGCGCTCGGCAATCTGCACTGAATACTGTGCCACACGCTGCGAGTGTCCATTTGTATATTCATCTTTCGCATCAAGTGCTTTCGACAAGGTCTGAATTGTATCAAAATACATCTTCTTCATATCCATGTATAAGGAAAAAGAATATCTGGCCACTAAAAGTGGTCCAAAGAGAATAAGCACTGAAAACCATCCATAAGACTCATAAGCGATCACCATCAGGATGCCCAGCGGCGAAATCCCAAAAAAGTTTCTGATATACCAGATCTGAGAAATAAGCACACTTGTAAATCGTTTGTTTTCAAGCAAGGTGAATAGACTTACGTAAATCAACAGATTCACGGTCACATACACCAATATGGTCATGAGTATTCCAGGAATCGAATAGCCCAATATGGAAACTTTAGCGAAAACGTTTCCAAAATGCTGGTAGACCATACCACTGATAAAGGCTGAAATACTGTATGCCGCTGCATTGAAAAAATTCTTGTAGAAAGAAGTGTTTCCAATATGCTTCAATGTGTCATCTTCCCTGTAGACCTTGAAAAGGGTTCCTATGGTCATCACCAGTGCCGCAAAATACGGGTCAAACAGCATAATGGCTGCAAGACCTATGGCAAAGCCGATTGAAACATAGGAGTTCTCACCTATGGGAATGATCAGTGATTCTGAAATAATGGATAGACATGAAAAAAAAGCAATCATGGTTAGTTGCTGCATAAAGAGTACATGATTAAGGCTTACTGCAATAATCAGCACTCCGAGTATGTTTATTATGGTTGTATAAAGTATGAGTTTTCTACCCTGCATCATGGAACTCCTTTTACACATGAATATCAGTATGTTTCATATGTATCAAAAGGTCAGCAGCTGTTAATAACTATTTCCAGCCGATGTTAGCGCCACCAGCAAGTACTAGTGACAGTAGAGACATAAACATTACAAATAGTCTATTCACGGTATAACCCCCCTGTTTATTAGTCTCTGTTTTACGCTAATTGAACAGGTTCATTACGCTACGCTATATGTAGTTTGTGATCTTGCTGCTAACCTATTTGAGCAATATATTCATTCTGCGGTTAAGTGCGTCAAGCGTTGCCCTTACAAGTGACGTTCGCTTGTCCCCGCTGATAAGTGCCGAGCCGATATGCAGTTCCTCCCGCTGTCCGTTGAGCGAACAGATGGCGACATTGTAAATCGATTGGCCGGCTATTGATGTGAGCTGTACATCTTCCATAACAAGTCTTGCATGAGCACCAAAGGCTTCTCGAAGACCATTAAGTGTTGCTTCTACGATTAATCTGTCAGAGTTCCGAAGTGTATTGACTCCGGCGGATTCCCCTGTAAACATCTGTTCACTGACCTTGAGGCTTACCGTCGCCTTCGCGTAGGCATCCGAACTGATATGGTATTCAACCTGCTCAATCTGAACACGCCCAAGGGCAATAAGGTCCTCGGCCACTTCCAGTTGTGCAATGCTGATGCACTTTCTGTCTATGACGCCGCCCCCCGACGCCGCAAATACAGATTGTATGTCTCTGGATACCTGTTTCGGATTCCTCGTCATGTTCGACAGAACATGCACCTCAGTAATAAGACCTTCGTCCTCAATGATTTTACATGAAATCACACCGTTTAACTTTCGGATCATTTCTTCTATATATCCGATTTCCATCTATGACCCCTCCAAATGTCAGGTTTATGAACAGTTCATAATAACTGCTCTTAGAAACATTCTAACAGAAAAGGTTTACTACATTAATAGGTATTGTGCATTAAATGTAAATTTCGGTTGTAAAACAGAGATTGGTTTACTTTTTGAAGGCGAACCCGGCAGAAACAAACAGCAAAAGTGCTCATGTATCCAGATGCTCATTTAGCTCCATATAGGAATATTAGAATTACAGAGCAACCTGCGGTTGCTCATGTCGCTGGACGCGCTTTCTCATTTTTACTTCTTGGTTATATCCGAACAGCACCGTGCAATCTGCGATTGCCCTGGTCGCTTGCGCGCTTTCTCATTTTTACTTCTTGGTTATATCCGAACTGCACCGTGCAACCTGCGGTTGCCCTGGTCGCTTACGCGCTTTCTCATTTTTACTTCTTGGTTATATCTGAACTGCACCGTGCAACCTGCGGTTGCCCTGGTCGCTTGCGCGCCCAATAGCCTAAAATAAATGAAAAGACACATTCATGCGAGCATGATGTGTCTTTTCATTTATTTTAGGCTGCTGTTCTTTGCCTTTATCGCAAGTCAAATTTTTAAATTACCCCATATCTTCCGGTTCAATTAATCCGAACTTGCCGTCTTTCCTTGAATAGATAACATTCATTTCTTCAGTGTCTCTATTTCTAAAAACAAAGAATGAGTGTCCAAGAAGCTCCATTTGCATAGCCGCTTCTTCTGGGTCCATCGGCTTCATGAAGAACTTCTTATTCTTCACGATTTGAGGTCCCTCCGGTTCCTCTTTACCATATGATGGAATCTGTTCAAAACGAATCGTTTCATGGCCGCGATAACGCCTTTCCAGTTTTGTCTTATGCTTGGAAATCTGTCTAGCCAATTTGTCGACTGCCAAATCAATGGATGTTTCCATGTTGTCAGATCTTTCCTCGGCTCTAATTGTCGCACCATTTTTGATTGGTATTGTGATTTCAACAATTTGGTCTGCCTTTTGGTGACTAAAAGTAGCATGAATTTCAATATCGCTGCGGAAGTATTTCTCGAACTTGGTTAGCTTATCCTCCACCTGTTCGACTAGCGAGTCTCTGACATGCATGTTTCGGCCAGTTACGATTACTTTCATATAGTCAGCTCCTTCCACAATTCCCTGAAATGCTTTTTCTATTGTACTCATTTTCAGGATGTAAAAATTATAAAATCAGGCCTTTGCCTGACTTGATCTGTGAAAATGTCTATAAATTATTTGAATGAAACGCCTCCTTTGCTGACTTTTGTATCATAATAATACCCGACTCTTAATGTAATAAACACACCTTGCAAACTTTTATTGCAAGGTGTGTCTCTTGTTGAAAGTTATATTCCGTTAAATCATGCGCTTAAAGTGTTAAAAGTCTGCAAAACAGTCCAGATATATGCAGCTTCTCAAGACACCTATCTCTGATTCATTTGCTTTTTGTAGCTACTCGCAATTCTACTGCCCTGCTTTTTGATGAGCAACTTCTTGCTAAGCGTTGCATTGTGGTCCTGCTGCATTTTTTCAAGACTCATTTGAGAAGAGTCAATCTGCGATTCCAAGGATTTTATCTTTGTCACCGTTTCCTTCAAATCGACAAGAGAAGGGTGCTCCTTCGTGTCTATCTCCGATAACTTCGATAGACCTTCACGCTCAAGGACGTTTTCATAGAATTTCAAGAACTCAATATCAAGTGCAAGGAGTTTCTCTTCAAGCACGCCACGAATCTGCTCTACAGCACCGATTTCGCTCAGGGATTCCTGCTCAGTAAAATAAGTTTCGTCATCAATAAGCTGGGATTTCTCCTGCATAATCTGAAGTTTGCGTGAGGATATCTCTATTAATTTCTGTATACCAGCTTTTGCATCCATATTGTCGTCTCCCTTTGTGGGGTTGCTCGATTTAATAAGAACACGCCTTCAGTATAATATATACCACTTTTTTAGACTTCAAACTGCCACTAACCACAATTTGGCTAGTCCTGTCCTAGTTTATCATATAGAAACTCAGCATATTCAAAATCATGAATATCATCAATATCTACAGCATATATCTTATCAACAACATAGGATGTAATATTTTTCATACCAACGCCTTTATGACCTATGTAGTATTCGCAATCATAAATATAAATCATACCATTTGGGTGATAAGTTGGTTCATATGTCTGCCGATTGGTTGGAGTCAAGTCTTCAAAATAATTTTTAAGTTTTCCATCTTCCACAATGAGCATTTCCCATTGAATCGGATGATCACTTTTAGTGACACTAATAAGAGCTTTTTCTTTTGATGCCTTATAGGCTCTTGCAGCTTCTTCAATATGCTTAACCCTTCTTAGTGGTGATGTAGGCTGCAATATCATAACGGTTTCAATTTTCAGCCCTGTCTCTTTTGCATATCTTTTAAGCGTGTATTCAATCGAATCGTACACTTTGGAATCATCTTGTGCCAAATACTCCGGTCTAAGGAATGGTACTTCTGCGCCAAATGACCGCGCAACCTGCGCAATTTTCTCATCTTCTGTTGTCACTAATACTCTATCTACACTTGTTGCTTCAATGGCAGCTAAAATTGTCCAGGCAATTAGGGGTTTACCTTTAAATAACTTAAGATTCTTGCCCGGAAGCCCCTTAGATCCACCTCTGGCCGGTATAATTGCTACAGTTTGTCCCACGCAAGATCCTCCTTTATCAATGTGTGTCCAAATCATAAAATATCTTTTGAATTGAAAGCCCTTTTCTTAAACAAACGCTAATCGTATCATAAATAGACGATGCAGTATTCTCTTTCTCATAAGGATTGATAACATCCCTGCATAGATTTTGGAAGCCCTCATCAGAAACATGATGAATCGCTTTTTCTATAGCATGCGCCTCACAGGGTACATCTACAACACTCTTGGCACTAATTCGGCCTTTTTGCCTGTTTCCAATATTAACAGTCGGTATTCCAAAAGATGGCACTTCAATAATGCCACTCGACGAATTACCGAGCACCAAATCAGAATGTCTCACTAAGTTCAAGTACCTCAAGTACCCGAGCGAATCATAGAGCGCGTTGTTTTCAGGATGCTCATTAACATGTTTTTCGATTGCACTGTTAATGACACTGCCATGAGTATCCGCATTTGCCTTTGTGAAGAGGCAAAATACATCGTCACATTTCTCAATCCCCTTTAGGACTTCTCGAATTTGCATTTCAGGTGGCTGAACGCTCAACGTCTCAGGATGATAGGTTATCAAAAACACACGTTTATCCATCGGAATCCCTAATTCGGTGAAGAGTTTAGATTTTTCTATGTATTTGACTTTAAGTGCATTTTCTACACCAAGCGCGCCTGTATTCCACACTCTACTCGGGTGTTCACCAAGCTGTACTACGCGGTTTCGATATGCTTCTGTTGATGTGAAATGAAGCAGACTCAGCTTGGTAATTGAGTGTCTGAACATTTCATCCATCGCACCTTCAGTAACTTCACCGCCATGTATATGCGCTACAGGAATTTTGTATACTGCAGCTGCTATGGCCGCTGACAAAATTTCATATCTGTCACCAAGTAGAATCAAAAGATCAGGCTTAAGTTTCGCCAGGGCTTCTGATATGCCTTTAATGGCTTCTCCAGCTGATTTACATATACCCAGACTCGAATCATCTTGCGAAAGAATAGATACATATTCATCAGCAAGAAAGCCATCACACTGTATTTCACCAACGGTCATCCCGTGTGCTTCAGAAAGATGGCTTCCCGTTACAATCAATTGAAATTTTATTGCATTAGAACGTTTGAACCGATCCATCAAGCTGCTCAAAATTCCATAGTCAGCCCGCGTACTAGATACAAAGCATACTTTTTTCATATTTCTATCATCTCATCTTTTTCAAAGTCTTTTTTTGCTGAACAACCAACAACATCCCTCCAGCGCATAGGTGATACACCCGTTCCCGGTCTCTTCACCGTTAGATTCTCTTCTGAAAAAATTTCGCCTGATTTGATTTTTCGACTTGCTACGATACTCTTGCGTGCCGCACTCACATTCTTGACTTCTGATGCACTGGGAACTTTTTCACCTGTGCCTATGCATAATTCTATATTCCTAATCGCCTTGACCATATGATACAGTTCATCCGGCTCAAGGCTCGCTTGATGATCTGGTCCTGCAAGTGTCTTATCGACTGTGAAATGTTTTTCAATAATCACAGCACCTCTTGCAGCAGCAGCAATGGGCACCTCGATGCCCAAGGAGTGATCTGAATACCCAACAGGCATTTGAAAAGTATCTTTCAATGTGTCCATCGCTTTAAGATTTACATCCTCATAAGGTGTCGGATACTCAGTATTGCACTGAAGTAGCGTAATCTCCGTTGCTCCATATTCCCTCAAAACACGAACTGCACTTTCAACATCTTCAATATTTGACATACCGGTTGATAAAACAACGGGTTTGCCTGTCCTTCCAATCTCTCTAAGTAATGGATAATTTACTATTTCACCTGATGGAATCTTAATGAAATCAACATCCAACTCCATTAAGAGCGCCAAACTCTCTATATCAAATGGTGATGACATAAATCGGATTCCTTTTTCAATGCAATACTGGCGCAGGGACATATGTAACGCTTTGCTCAGCTCAAGTTTCTTAATCATTTCAAACTGACTTTCATCCCCTTGTGTCAACGCCTTTTGATAAGGTGCTTTCTGCGCATATTCAGTCAATAGATTTTCTGCTTTAAAGGTTTGGAACTTAACATAATCAGCTCCTGCTGCTGCTGCCACATCGATGAGCTCTTTGGCAATTTCGAGCTTTCCATTATGATTGACACCTGCTTCAGCGATAATTATTATGTTTTCTGTCATCCTGATACACTCCTTGGTTTTGCAGGTACACCATATACTAAAGAACTGTTGGAAATATTGTCGATTACAACTGACCCGCATCCAACAATACAACTTTCTCCAATTTTTATGTTATTTCTTACGCTCGATCCTAATCCAATCAGGGTATTATCTCCAATCGCAACTTGGCCACCAGTTACCGCTTGCGGTGCAATATGAACGTTATTTCCTAGCATATTGTCATGCTCGACAATCGCACCTGTATTGATGATTGCATGTTTACCAATTTTACACCCCGGATTCACAACTGCCATAGGAAAAACGACTGAGCCCGACCCAATCTCCGCCCTGTCAGATACAACCGCTGAAGTGTGGATAACAGTTGCAAAGGACACGCCTCGTTGTTCATAGTAACGGATTATTTTCTGCCTTAACTGGATATCCCCAATGCCTATTACATATTGGGCATTGGGGTATTTTTCCATAACACTTATCATTTTTTCATCTGGACCAAGATATTTCAAGTGATTTCCTTGATCTTCGAGATCTATATAACCGATTAAAACATGCTCAGTACTCTTATTCACACAGTCTTCTATAACCTTAGCATGACCGCCATATCCAATGATAATTAACTGAGTCATTGATTCTTCTCCCTAAATCCTTATTCCTTCTTCGCTAACTCCATTGCTTCCTTCCAGGTGTCACGAAACTCAATACTCATCTCGAGCACTTCATCAAGAATTTCATTATCCTTCTGAATATTTGCTTCCATCAAGCGGTACAGAACATACTCATATAATCTGTCCAGTTCATTACTGATTTCATAATCTGTATCCAAGGTTGCTCGTAGCTCCGAGTAAATTGCCTCAACACGCAAAATAGCATTCGATGTCTTCTCAATCAGATTCTCTTCATTAAACAGTTTTGCTTGCTTGATGAACTTAATGGCACCCTCGTACAGCATCAATGTCAGCTCCTCGGGAGAGGCTGTCATAATCTTCTGTTCAAAGTATTGCGCACTGTTATTTTGCTGCTGATTGTTATGCGGCCTATTTCTTACCCCTGGTGTCTGCTGTGCCATTCTACTGATAGCACCTTTCGGTCTACTGTAGTTGTATGGATTTAGGACAGCCATAATAAGTCTCCTTTCGACTCTACTTCAATTTATTGATGAAAACACCTTGATTTCCGATGTTTTTGTGATAGTAATTTTTAATGTTCGAATGCTTTCTAAGCCGTGCTTTTTTTGCGTGAACCATATTTAGTTCATCGTCCACATCTTTTCTGTAAGCAAGCATTGCTTCTTCAATTTTTTGATCATTCTCTTCAATTTTCAACCGATAAGCATGTCTGGTTTCTTCGGTAAGTGAATCAAATGAAACAGAAGGTTCATTCATGCGATTTAGGAGTGCCTTTCGATCATTCAATGCATTTTCGAAAATCGAATATTTCTTTGCCTTGAGTGCCTGGTACATAATATCACTCAATTTGAGGTACTCCTTCAGAAGGCTAGTTTCCTTTTGCATACAGTTCCCCTTTTATCCCAACATAGAAACAAGCGATGAACTTTGAGACTGCATTTCAGCCAAAGCAGCTTCCATGTTAGCAAATTGCAAGTATAAAGCATCTTCTTTGTCATAGTACAAGTCCCACATATCTTCAATTTTAGATTCATACTCATCAATTCTGTCAGTTAAGCTATTATCCCATTCGGTAATATCTCCAGTAATACCCGCCTTTTCAATCAATGTACCTTTACTGTTACTTGAATCACGTGTTGTACGAATACTATTTTGAAGAATATCATACATTCTATTGGCAATACCATTTTCCTGATAACGCTCTGAGAGATTCTCTGAATCCATATACTCTTTATCCGATTCATTGGTAAATAACTTTACTACATCTTCAAAGTTATTCTCAAGTGCCTCTGTAAGTTCATCATCATCTATCACTAGCTTTCCACCATCTTGATAGTTTGAAGAGGTTTCGATGCCTATATCTGATAGTGTTAGACCTACGCCTTCCACAGACTCATATAGCGCCACACGCATATCTGAAAGCATATTGGAAATTACAGAATCTCCATGAAGCAGTCCCGCTTTTGCTTGAATCTCCCACTTTTCGATTTCTTCATCTGACAAGGATTCTTTTTCATCGTCGGTCAGTGGTTCATAATCGTAGTCGCGCGTTTCTTCAATTTTTGAATTTAGGGTTTCAATAAGCCCATTGTATGTTTCAACAAATGCGTTAATCTTCTCCTTAACAGCATCTACATCATTTTCAACAGTGACATCAATATCACCATCAGCCCCATCATATGTGCTGTTGATTTCATATTGTAGGCCATCAATGGTAAATGTGTTAGATGATTTGATCAAAGTCGTACCATCTAGTTCAAAAATCGCATTTGCGGCATCTTCATGGTGCGCTGCATCATCAACAAAACCTAGCTTAGTCATGAACGCAGTGCTCATGTCAATAGCATTTGCCGATCCTGTATCGTTAGAGTACAATGTAAACTTATCATTTGTGTCACTATAGTACATAGTTGCATTAATATCTGAATTATCACTGATTGCGTTACTAAGTTCAGTGAGTGAACTTCCCATCTCAATTCCCAGTTCGGCTAATGAAACACCATTTATTGTCATAGTTGAAAGATCCTCTGTTGTAATTCCAAACAGAGTTGAAATGCTTTCTTCTTTGTAGTCTTGTGAGGATTCACCAGATTCAAATCCAAGCCATGAAAGCTCTCCTTCATTACCTGAGGTTTCAAGGATTGTCACTTCACTACCATCCATTCTGAAGTAAATTGAATCTTCTGTGTCACTTGCAGCTACAATGCCTGCATAGTCTGATCCAAATTCCTCTTGGATAACTGCATCTATCGCACTAACTAAGTCTTCTTTAGTAACAACTGCGGAGGTATCTACGGTAATCACTTTTGTATTGTTCTCAATTGTAAGACTAAACTCAATTTCGTCAGGCACACTTCCTAAGGAAATTGCATTGCCTGCTAGATTTCCAATTCCAGTTGCATCTGATGTCCACTCATCTTTTGTTGCAATCTGGCTAATGCTCCCGATTGAATGACTATAATTTTTAATACTCGGTGTACCCGTAACAGAAACATAGGATACATCTTCACCAGCCACCTGCACGGTTTCTACAAACTCGCTGAAAGCACCTACAGACCTTAAGTTTGTATCTGGTGACAAATAGTCAAAATATTCATCTTGAAAAGCACGCAAACTGTTTATTACATCTCTATAGGCCTCTTGCTCCCATTCGAGATAAGTTTTTTCCTTTTCAACATTATCAATCTTTGTTTTCTCAAGATCCATCAAATCCGAAATCATTGTGTCCGTATCAAGACCGCTTGTGAGTCCGGTTATTCTAGTAATAGACACTTTTCTTCACCTCTTCTACGCTCTCTCATCAATGAAAAGTCCGGCTAATTCCCACATTTTCGCAATCATATCCTGAATTTTTTTTGGAGGAAATTCGCGTATGACTTCATCCGTTTTAGAATCTTTCATAACATACATAATTGCCTTGGTTTTCTCATGTACTGATCTTTCAATATATCGATTATATCCTTCTAATGATTTGTTTGCCTGCGCAACTGCTTTTTCCAGCATCTCGTCATCAATGACATCACGTTGCTCATCGGCTGTCTCGGCATCAATAACTGCTGTATCAGCGAGACGTTGCGTGGATACGACTTCGACCATTTCTGGTGCTGTAGATGCCTTAACATTAAAATTTACAGAACTCAGTGAATCCATATCTGAAATTTTCATAAACTCCCTCCTCAAATTCATTCTCTATACATAATATCGGCATTTTTTTATAACTCTTTAACTCATAGAAATCAAATAATTAAGAAAAGACTTGAGCCTTTTTTATATTATGACTCAAGTCTTGATTGATACAGATATTTTCGAACTTATAAACTTTAAGAATTACAAATCTGAATGGAATGGATATTGCGCATTTCTAAAAATGGGTGAAATCTACTTGCTTTGTGAACATCATCGTACATATGTATGCCACAGTTAACAGAAATATTATTGGATATGCCTTTTAGTCTATCAAAATATCTGTGTTCACTCTGTCCAATAAAATAGTACCTGCCATCATATGCCAATCCGCGGATGAAACCATTAATATGTACTAGTTCATTGCAATTGGTTTTATAAACAGTTCCTCGCATGCTGTCAGCCACAACTATTTCACCATTAATAAAGTCTATTGAATGCGGCATCCACATATCTTTAATCGGATATGACACAAATGATTTAGAGGTATCCATCTTGACCTTCATTACACCGCCATCATAACACCCTTCACGCCATAAGCCGCTAAACGAGAACATTGAGATATACAAATCTCCTTTATAGTAACATAAATCATTAATATGATGTCTATCTACTTCCCCTTCAGCATTTGGATAACTAATGTAGTATTCATCCACATGTTCACCTGTACTCGCATCCATAATCGTCACAGAATCTCGTCCTGTATTTGCAATGAACAGCCGATTCGTAGCTTCATCATAGGTTAATCCATGCATGATACCACCTGGAGCAGCTGAAAATGAGTCTATCAGCTCAAACTTCTTATTGAACTTACGAACACCATAGAACTCATCCATTACAAAATAACAATCAGATGTTGTTATGAACTCATGAAACTTGCCACTGACCTTTTTTTCTAATTTTCTTGTTGCGACATCATAGAGGTATAATCCACCTCCCGAAATCTGAGAATGTTCATTTGGAATATCAGAGCAAGTAAATATGAGCGTCTGGTTGTAGGTTTTCATGTCAATCTCAATTCTGTTGTTCAATAGAACTGGTGACATAAAATAATCTACCGATTTTGAAAAGCCCATTTCATCCAACTGTTCAACTACACTCTCAAACGATCCCGTGGTGATTAAAATTATGAAATCCTCTTCTTTGAAAATCTCATCAGGATGTTTTACAGGAATCCCAGCAAATTTGGTTCCTTGCATCACGTTACTATTATCCATAATAAATTCAGGAAGTTTATTTATTTTACGAAGTGTTTTTTCAGCCCATTCGCCAGAACCAAAAAAAACAATTTTCTTGTCAACTGAAAGATGATTAAGTTCATCCCATCCTAGCCAAAACTCCATTAGTTTACCCTCGCTTATTTTCTATTTCCATACAGGTTCTTTTAATGTCCACTTTCCATTCTTATCTTTTTCGAAGAGATTTTCATTGTAAAACTTGTCTATAATACTCCAAAACTCAGATTCAGAGTAACCTAAGAACTCACAAAAATCACGAATAGCCAATGGATCTAAATCATGATCACGTTTTTTTACCAGATCACAAGCTTCATCTCTTGTTAGCATTCCATAACGAACAAATCTTGATGCATAATCTGTTGCAGATGCGTGTCCAAATTTGGGATACTTCATCCATGGATGTATTAGATAAGCTCTACTATCTACTTGGTCAAAATCTTCAACGTGATGTGTTCTCTGCCATTCATGTGTAAGATCTCTAAAGCCACGTTTCTTAGAAAACTCATAATTATTCACACTGTTCCACTCAACAAAATAGCTCAAATAGACAGGATTCAACTCGACTTTTGCAATTTCCTCTTTTGATGGCGCGTTCAACAAGAATAAATCGTTTAAAGTAACTTCATCATCCAGTAATTCATCGTAAGAAATTTCTGAAGCTACGCCGTTATTCACCTGCTCGATTGCTGAATATGTCTCTTTACGCTGTGCACCACCATATTCATAGTTTATATTTTCGCCATAAAAAACTAATGGAATATCCCATTTTATAGCCATATGAAGTGGATATGTATAAATAAGTCTATCAATATACCACGTTGGTTTTCCATATCTTTCAAAAGTCTTTCTCATCAAGTTTTTCTGCAACTTAATATTGGGCTTGATCGTAATAATGTCACAACCAAATTCTTCAGAAATGTTTTTAATATTGTGAAGACCAGCATCAGTCATTGGAAAATTGTCTTCAACTGATACCAATAAAGGATTCATTTTTAGCACTTCCTTAACAATATAAGTCTGATAGTGACTATCCTTACCACCGCTTACCGCGATAATACAGTCATACCCTTCACCATCACCCTTGCGATATGGGCTTACTAGTTGCTCAAGCTCTTCAAACCGTGCATTCCAGTCAACAGCTTTCTTATTCTCATGATTTATACATGCCATGCAGACGCCGTCATCATTGAATACAATACCTGGTCTCGTATCTGGCATTACGCATTTTTTACAATATTTCATAGAAACCTCCCTTATTGAAGAACTTTGACAATGTACTTGCCATCCATCTGACTTCAAAGCAAGATCATTGTACACCTTGTATAATCGTACTTCTTATAATCATGGTCATATTTGGGAAAAACCGATTCATTATCACCTCCACTGTGAAATTTTGATATGCATCGTTCTCCCTACTAAGCTAATCTACATCTATTTTATCTAGCTTAAGCATTTGTCTCATTTCTTCCAATTCATCCAATTGACCCATATCCATCCAGCTTGTCTCCCCAATAGGATATACGCCAATTTTTTTCCCTATCTCTTTGTATTTATTAATAATGTCAGGAAAATCAATTTTTTTGTCATATTCTAGATTCTCAATCACTTCGTGGTCAACAATATACATTCCTGTATTTGTGAAAAATGACAACTCTGGTTTCTCTTTTATTTCTTCAACAGAGCCATCCGTTCCAATATCGACGACACCATAAGGAATCTTGATATTCTTCAGAGAACATACCATTGTAATAAAATTACCTTCATTCAAGTGATGGCTATATATTTTCTCATAATTTGCATCAATTAAAATATCACAATTTGACAATATAAAGGGTTCGTTTATCTGTCCTTTCAATAAAGACAATCCGCCACCAGTACCTAAGGGTTTCTCTTCGTCAACATAATTCAATACATAATCCTTCTCAACTTCGTTAAAGTAGGCTTTAATCATGTTCTTCTTATGATTTACAATCAAATAGAACTCTTTACATCCCTGTGCATTGAAACGATTGATAATATGTTCCGCTATGGGAATTTCCCCAATTGGGATCAGCGGTTTGGGCAGTATTTTTGTGTATGGATATAAGCGTGTACCAAGTCCACCTGCCATGATTACTACTGGGACATTTGGAATACTTCTGAAAATCAACTTTTCATCATTCCAAAACACAATAGAGATTACATTTTTGCCTTCATCAACAATGGGCAGTGCTTCAACTTTATGAGCTTTCATATACTCTTTAGAATTCGGTTTATCTTCTTCTTTCAAATATATTGGGTCATAATTAGCCACATATTTGACTTTTTCCTGAAGATTACCCTTATTTAGTATCCAGCGCCTTATGTCACCATCCGTAAGTGCTGCTACGAACTCTCCCTTTCTAGTAACAAAAAGTACTTTTTTTGCAACCTTGTCAAGCTGTCGCATTGCATCCAATATGGAATTCTCCTCATCAATGAAAAATTCGCTTTTATCCACACAATCACCGCCTCGTATCTGACAAACATTTTACAACTTCTTGAACATCTTCTTCTGTTAGATTTGAACTACATGGAATATTAATTACATTAGTTACATATTTTTTTGCTTCGGTCAAATTATAAACTTCACTTTGACTATATGGTTTCTGATCACAAATCAGTCCCCAAACTGGACGCGCTTGAATTTTCTGTTCAGAAAGAAATTGTATTAACGTATTGCGGGTCATTGAATAATCCTTGCCACAATAAACCGAATAGAACCAATAATTTGGCCGAATATCCGCTCTATACTCCAGTAGATCTAATCCAGAAATCTTTGAAATTTCTGTTTTGTATAACATATAATTCTTTCTTTTCATTTCTATAAATTCTTCAAGCTGCTCCATTTGCGCCATTCCTAATGCCGCTTGAAGGTTTGTCATTCGATAATTATACCCGATCTCATCGTGCGTATAGAAAAGCTCATCACTTTTGGCCTGCGTCGTCAAATGCTTGGCATGATTCAGGTATGAATCGTTGTCAGATACAATCATGCCCCCGCCACCAGTCGTGATGATTTTATTTCCATTAAATGAATATATCCCAATATCACCTATAGTTCCTGAAAACCGTCCTTTGAAAGGACCTGCCGTATAGTAAGTACCCAAGGACTCTGTAGCATCTTCTACAAGTTTTAAATTGTAGGTTTCAGCGATTCTTTTCAATTTCACCATATCTGCCATATTGCCGAATACATGCACGACTATTAAAGCTGTCACAGGTCTTCCGGTCTTTAAGTTTATAAGCTTACCTTCTAACATTTCACATTCTGTTTTGCAAAACTGCTCAACCTTCTTCGGATCAATCGTTAGAGAGCTATCACAATCCATAAAAACGGGTTCAGCACCTATATACTTAACAGGATTGACTGCAGCTATGAAGGTAAGTGCAGGAACAATTACTTCATCATCTCTTTTAACGCCAACTGTAAGAAGCGCTGTATGTATGCCTGCTGTTCCACTTTGACACGCTACGGCGCCTCTTGCACCGACATACTCTGTAATTTGCTTTTCAAACTCAATAATGTACTGACCACCTGTTGATACCCATTCCGCCTTTATTGCATCTAGTACATATTTTTCTTCATTTCCATTAAAATTGGGTACGGAAAGCGGTATGAATTTCTTCATATTCCACACCTTCTTTCTATATATTGTAGATATCTACCTTATACTTATCCAAATTATCTTTGAAAAAAGCAATGGTTTCTGCAAGACCTTCCCGCAAATCATATTTCGGTGTCCAATTGGTCATGGATTTAATTTTTCCATTTGCACCGAGCAATCTGTTAACTTCACTTTTATCTGGCCTAATTCGTTCTTCATCACACATGATTCGTGCATTGGGATTGATCTGTCGTATAAGTTCCTCTGCCAGCTCCCCTATGGAAATTTCCTCTTGAGTTGCAATGTTAATTTCCTCACCTATTGTACGGTCGGACTTTGAAATTTCAATAAACCCTGCAACTGTATCCTTTACATAATTGAAGTCTCTTGTTGGTGTTAACGCACCAAGTTTGATTTCTTTTTTTCCAGCTAACAGTTGCGTAATAATAGTTGGTATAACAGCTCTTGCAGACTGTCTTGGCCCATAAGTATTAAATGGCCGAACAATAGAAATAGGTGAATTGAAACTTCGATAAAATGATTCAGCCAATCTATCTGCCCCAATTTTTGTAGCTGAATACGGCGATTGTCCCTGGTAAGGATGCTGCTCATCTATTGGCACATATTGAGCCGTTCCATAAACTTCTGATGTAGATGTTATAAGAAGGCGAGAAGTCCCAAGGTCTCTTGCAGCCTGAAGCACGTTAAGTGTCCCTTTTATATTGGTATCTATATACGAATCTGGAGAATGATAACTAAAAGGAATTGCAATTAGTGCAGCTAGGTGAAATACCTCATCAATGCCTTTCATCGCTTCTCTGACACCATTCGGATCTCTAATATCACCTGTAAACACATCAACTTCTTCCAATATTTCTGGTGCCAATGAATCTAGCCATCCCCACGAATTAAATGAGTTGTAATGTGCAAAGGCCTTCACATCATATCCTTGCTTTAAGAGTTCTTCTGTTAAATGACTTCCAATAAAGCCATCCGCACCTGTGACCAATACTTTTTTCATATCTACTCCCACACAATCCATTTCGAAATATATACAAATAATTTAAAGATACTTTCATCACTTTGCTTAAACAGCATTAAAATAGTACCCATTCTTTTATATAGAAGTGCAAATTTATTATTTATATTTTCTTCTCGGTTTATTTCAATAACACTATTTTGAAAATAATTCACATATATTCTATCCAGTTTGGATAACAAAACCGAATAGTATTTATTATCTACAAAATCATTATATAGTTTTTCAAAATCTGTAATTCTCGATATTTCTATTTCATTCTTTGCATCAAGATCTTCTTTCAACTTAAACAATAAACGAAATCCATGATTAAGCATATTTATAAACGCAGTACGTTCATCAAGCATTTCTTGAAATCTGGTACCTGCTTTTTTTACATCGTACTTATTAGGCTGCAACAAGTCTCTAAAACTGACTTTATCGTCATAAACACTAAAGTCAACATTTTCCAGTTCTAGAAATCTAGCACCCTTGATCATAGCACCACCATACGTGGTATTAATAAAACTACGGTCCTTATATTTTTCAACAACGAGCTCAATGCCATTTTTAGATGCCAAAAGTCCCTTTGTAGTTTCGACTTCAACACCAAAAACATTTTCAACATGAACTTTATTTGGCATATTCTTACGTTTTTTTATACGTTCTGAGTCAATACCTTCAGCGTAAACTTGATTCCCAGAGTATGACATATCCATGCCGGCAAAATACACTTTGTTAAATCCAAGTTCTAATACTGCCATCAGGGCAATATTTGCAACTGATGGTGCATCAACTATGACTTTTGTCTTACTGTCCTGTAATAGAAACTTCGAAAAATAATCTTGTGAAATCAAGATATGAGAAGTATTGTCATAATTAACACTCCGTATTGCTTCAAAACTGATTGAACTTCCGAAACACAATAGCGTATCGCTTTTTTCTGAGTGATAATCATTTAGAACTTCCACATTCATTGACGTAGGATCATAACTAAAAATAACATCCATTTCTACATTATTTCTCAACAAAGTTCTATAGGATGATCCTATGGCGACAATGTAACATTTTCCACTTTTGGCTATTTTTTTTAACAAGTCCATATCTCGATTTAATGATGGACCTGCACCAACTATTATTACTGAGGAGTTTGAAAAATCATGTCCACTATCTTCAATATCAAAGAAATTCGGCGTTGAAATTACATGCTTAAAATTTATGATTGAGTTGACAATCCATAGCTTTTCATAAGCTTTATTAACCCTAATAGAACCTCTTTTATCATCAAGTACACTTATAAATTGGTCTCGATATTTCTTCACTTCTTCAGGAAAAAGTCTCTCATATTGCGGCAATACAAAAAATCTGATTTTCATAGTGCTCTTCTGAAAGAGACTAAACAGAGGAAGTGCTATATCAGCATCTTCATGCAATAGCGTAAGCGAGTTTATTTGATCAAATCTTATTTTCTTCAAATTGACATTATTAAGTAACAAACTCATTACCCAATCGTACTCAATCAAATGGATTCGAGCATATTTCGATTTGTTATCTAACAGCCGTTTCAGAAATTCAAAGCTCCCAATACCAAAGACAATTATTTCATCGTACTCGCCTTCCAAAGCCTCATTTACCAGTAGCTCACTTTCAACAGATACATGCTCTACACTGCTAAGATATACTTTTTCTTTATCAAGGTAATAGAGCGTAGAACCGCTCCCATTGCTATCCAGCCCAAATTCCTTTTCACTGGATTCTTTGATGTTTTTTAGCAAATTATATATTTGAACGGACTGTTTCTTTATAGATTCCAAATTTTTATATTTCATTACACACTCCTAATTATTACTAAGATTCTGCAATTTTATATACACTTCATAAATATAGTCACCAATTAGCGTAAAATTATTTTCCTCTTTTAATAAATGCATATTTTCAATGTTCCCTATAAACTCAAAAAGCAACTCCCGATTCACCCCAGATATGCCTAAAGAAATTGCATTTTGTACTTCATCGATGATTTCCACAATGGTTTTCCATGCTTTTTTATCATCGCCTACGTAAAACGACTTATAGCAAGTATCCATCAAACTAATAAGATTTTTATAACTATAACTTTCCAATGCAGTTCCTCCCTTCAACAATTATTTAACATCCTTTTTGTAAACTAGAACAAATGGCTTTATTCTAATTCACAAAAAGGATGTCAAAACTGACATCCTTTTTATATAATCTTATGTCGGATACTATCTTAGTAGCTGTAGTACACCTTGAGGTGCTTGATTCGCTTGAGCCAACATAGATTGAGCAGCTTGTTGAAGAATGTTGTTCTTAGTGAACTCCATCATTTCCTTAGCCATGTCTACGTCTCTGATTCGAGATTCAGAAGCTTGTAGGTTCTCAGCTGAAGTATCTAGATTCTTGATTGTGTGTTCAAGTCTGTTTTGAACTGCACCAAGTTTTGCTCTTTCGTCTGATACAGACTCAATTGCATCATTGATTACAGTAATTGCAGAAGCGGCATCTTCTTGAGAAGAAATATCAATACCTGACTCACCACGAGCAATCTCACTTACACTAAATTCAGAAGCAACGTTCACACCGTCTAGGTCTGAGTACTCTTTAAGTGTAAATGTCAATTCATTGCCGTCTGAATCTTCGAATGTTACTTCGCCATCATCAGTAGCAATTGTTGCAGTATCGATAGTTGCATCAGATGCATCTTTCAGAGTGAACTCGATACTTGCATCTGTACCATTTTTAATACCAGTAGCGAATTCAGAAATTAGACCAGCTTGTGTAATGTTGATTTCTGAGTCAGCACCAGTATCGCCAGCTGTAAATACAATCTTATCTCCGTCTAGAGTTGCAATAGCACCAGCGCCAGCACCTGAAGAAGCGATATTAATTTGATTAACCGCACCACTTAGGCTGATTACGCTACCATCATCGCCCCAATCAACAGTTACAGATTTTGGATCGCCAGCAGCATTTGTGATTGTGAATTTAAGGTCATCACTATTGTCTGATGCAGTTGCAAGAGACTTTTCAATATAATCGATATCTGCATCAAGTTTGAAATCGGTTGCAGAACCAACATTAGAAATTGTGAATGAAATACCATGGTTGTCGTAAGAGAATGTTCCTGTACCAGCACCAGAGATAAACGCCTGGCCACCAGATAGAATATATTCATCTTGTGAAACAACATCACCATTGTCATCAGTGATTGCTACAGTGATTTTACCACCACTACTTTCAAGATCAACACCACTTACGATGATATTTGCTGCGCCTTCAAGCCACTGAGCGTCAGTTGCATCAAGCGTAATTTTGTTGCCTGTAAATGCCATATCTGTACTACCACTTAGAGTAGAAGTCAGATTGCCGTTTCCTTGAATTGTACCTGTTAAGTCTTTATTATTTCCTGAAGCAGCATAAGTACTGAAATCGACTTTGAACGAGTCGCCACCTGACATTGAAGCGAACTCATCAGCAGAAATTGTGAAAGAAACACCGTGAGCGTCATATACATAGTCACCATCTGCATTTGCAGTGATTGCATCATCAACAGTAATTGTTTGCTCACCACTGTATACAACATCGATATCTACAGTTACAAAATCGCCAGAACGGCTGATAATTAGACCACTTGATGTCAATTGACCAGATGTGTTCACTTTGTCCCAAGGTACATCAGTACCTGAAGATAGTGTTACACCATCACCATCAAATGTTAGATCTCTAGTGTTTGTTACGCCTGTAGAACTGCTTACTGTAATATCAGCAGCGTACTCATCAGTTGCAACGTCTGTACTTTTAACGATCGCACCAATAGCGCCACCTTCAACAGCTGTTACAGTGACACCTTCAACAACGAAATCATCATCCGCTTCAACACTCTTAACAGAGTCACCAGCTGATTCCAGTGTAACTTGTGTAGACACAACATCAAGTGCATCTGCACGCATATCACCAATTGCTAATGACATTTCTTGAGTTTCGTTTGCACCGATTTGGAATTTGATGTCATTTAGAGTACCATCTAGAAGACTTTGCGTATTGAACTCAGTAGTATTACCAATACGTGTAATTTCTTCTGTAAGCTGGTTAATCTCATTTTGAAGTGCGTCACGGTCAGTGTCAACGTTAGTATCATTGGCAGACTGAACAGCAAGTTCACGCATACGTTGTAGAATTGCTTGTGTTTCATTAAGAGCACCCTCAGCAGTTTGGATCATTGAGATCGCATCCTGTGAGTTACGTGATGCTTGATTCAAACCACGAATCTGACCACGCATTTTTTCAGAAATCGCTAGACCAGCAGCATCGTCGCCAGCACGGTTAATTCTATAACCTGAAGATAGCTTTTCAATCGACTTTGCGCCTGCTTCTGAGTTGATTCCCAATTGACGGTGCGTATTCATCGCCATAATGTTGTTATTAATTCTCATGATAATTCCTCCTTGAAATTAAGTTGTTGGCTTCCTTGCCATGAATTGAGCTGCGCCTGCACAGTCGGCCGCCTATGCATCTGCGCTACACATGTATTATCGGCATATAAATCACATTACTTTAACGTTTTTTATCATATTTTTTCACATTTGTTTTTTTGATTATAAAGTAATATAACACATGTCCTCGCAAAAGAAATACCCGCTTATTGACATGTTACACTTGCATCTGTCAAAAACGGGTACATGACTTTCTATTTCACACATCACTGCTATTTATCCTTTTTAACGAAACTTTCCAAGGATTTAATTGAAGACTTAGAGCGCGAAGCCATCTCGTTCTCTTCATTGATTTTCACATAGACTTCTTTTCTGTGTATTTCCATACTTTTTGGAGCGTCAATCCCTATACGTACACGGCCATCGCCAATATCTATGACTTGTATTTCTATTTGACCGTCTATAATGATACTTTCACTTTTTTTTCTAGAGAGAATCAACATTTTCTTCAGCCTCTTTTTTTGTCTGTCCCTTTGCCCCGTCCTTATTGAATATTTTATGTCTTAAGTCATACTCTTCATCTAAAATAATCTGCTTGGCCTGCCTGTTAGAGTTGTTGATTATTACCGGAGACTTGAGGTTGATTGTGGTCTCTTCTGGATTTTCTGGTATTACAACAATGGATAGAATGGTTATATCTTCAATCTTAGCGATTTCAAGTTTCTTTACAACACTTTCAGACAAGTCAAAATCATAGTCTGCTTTAAATAAAAATGGGTTGGTCACAACAAAAGTAAGCTCCTGATTTTCAACATTTTGCAGCCAACCAAATGCAAACTCCGGATCTGCGCTATTGATGTAAATGTACTCCTTCAACTCAGGAAATCCCAAGATGCCTTCTTTGAATCTAATTACGTCATTTTCCGAGTACTCGATTTCTCCTAGAAAATCATTCATAATCTTCATATGCGTTCCCCTTTATATTTCAATGTCAATGCTTGATTCTGTTGTCCAGATTTCAAGGCTTGGATACTGTTTCATAGAAATGTTCACAGCACCCGGAGTATAGTTGCTGACTATTTCTGGAGTTTGGGTGTTGTTCTCTACATATCCCTTAGTATACTGAATATCTGTCTGACCTTCTATTACCTGTATATCGGGACCGGAAACAGGCATGGTAACCATGTTATAGTCATGTTGAAACTGCTCCCATGAATTATATCTGGCAATATCAGGTATCGGATCTGGCTTGCTGGCATCAGCAAGCTGATCGCCTTGATCTACTACACGTTCAATCCCCTGCAGAAGCAATTGTCTGGACATTTGAGCTGTTTCAGCAGTCAGCTCCAAAATCCCTTTCAATCCAGATTCTGAAAACGCCTGCTGCTGACTGATTTCCACTTTGGGCAGTGTAGATTCAATACGAACTTCAGGTTCTACAATTTCAAGATCAAGCTCAGGTAAATCCTGATCAAGTTCAACTTGTGCAGATTGTGTTTCAATGGCAATTTGTCCGTTTTGACTACGCATTTGAATACGCATAAACATCACCCTCACATCTTAAACTGATCCGCATACTGCATCCATATCAATAATAGTTTTCAACATTCAAATGTGACATCCCTCTATTTTAGAGCGCAATTAAGAAATGAAATCTATGAGTGATGGCTGAATCACCCTCGCGCCTGTTGATAAGGACGCCTGATAAACATTCTCTGCATTCTTGAGTTTCATGATAATTTCGGACATATCCGCATCTTCCGCATTACTCAAGAGCTGCGTATAATTGATTGTGTCATCACCGATCCTATTGAGAACAAGTTCCATTCTGTTAGTTTTACCACCAATATCAGAACGAATTGTGTTGATATTATCCAGATGGTCCTGGAACTTGGTAATAAACGTACTGACATCACCAACAGATTCCTCATCTAGTTTGGCAAGCGCAGCTTCGGCGTCTTCCAAATTCTGCTGAGCAACTTCCACTGCAGCTATCGCTTCCGGATCTCCAGACTTCGCTTCAATTTCAGCTTCTTCTAAAGCCTCCTGTGCATCCTCGACCGCCTGCTCAGCATCATTGTAGGCATTAATATTGTCGGCATCAAGCGCTTCGATCAAATCATCAAAATCTTGAATCATCTGACTTGTGGTCGAACGCACCGCGCGAATATCAAACTCTCTGATTGTACCGTCGTTTTTAGAGTTGACCGTTCTAAATACGAGCGCTTCCTGACCTTCTTCTCCAACAATATCTATCTCAATATCTGCTTGAGGCGGAAATGCTTTATCAATGGCTTCATCCATGCCCAGCACATATTCCTCCACAGTCGTGTATGAGTCCATATCAAGCGTTATAGACTTTGTTTCTCCATCAAGGGTGATTACAAAACTCTGTTCATCTGTCGCTGCTGAAACCATCTCATCACTTATATACCCACCTGTAGGCGTTTCAATTTCCTGAGTTTCACGGCCAATATTGGTTGGTACTGTACCCGCAAATATCGAATTGCCTGCACCAAATGCTATTTCTGTGTCTGCCGATGGATTTTTTACTTGTACAATCAGGTCGCCACTTGAACTGAAATAGATATCTGCTACATCGCTGAGTTTATTCGTTCCATTGGTTGCATCACCCATATTTTCAATAACTTCATCTTCAGTCAGAGCAGAACCCGATCCATCAAATAGACTTTCATCCACACTGTAGACTACGCCGTCAACCGTTATATCAAGCGTATCACCTGTATAATCACCAGATAAGTCAAATGGCCCCTTAAGCGCTGTCGTATTGAATACAGTCTCAGCGCCTGTGATATTACTACTGTCACCGAACACTTTAGACTGAATGACAAGCTCACCCAACTCATCAAAATAAACATCAGCTACATCGGACAAAACACCTTCTTCCGGTTGATACGCTTTTGCGGACTGGAAAATCAATGCAATTTCTTCGTTTGTAAGCTCTGTGTCACTTCCATCAAGCAGTTTTTCATCAACATCATAAGTGATTCCATCTATTGTGATGTCCAGATTATCTGATTCTTCACCTTTTCCAACATTAACCGCAGTTCCAAAGATGACTGCATCGGCAGAAGAAATGTGAACATCTTGATTGCTTGAACTAGCTGTTATTACAAGGTGTCCCGAAGTGTCAAAGTAAATATCTGCTACATTTCCCAACTTGCCACCTGTAGGAATGGTTGCATTTTCAAACACAGCTACAATTTCATCCTTTGAAAGGGAGCCATCCAACTGAGATTCATCAACCTCATATTCAAAGCTATTCCCGTCACGCGTAATCGTAACATTGAAATTTGAGGCAGTATAATTGCTAGCAGTGTTAAATGAAGAAATAAGTGATTTTTGTCCGAATACGGATGCACCACCACTCATAATCACTTCTTCACCATGCTGTCGGGCTTCAATAATCAAATTACCTTCTTCATCAAACTCCACTTCGGCAAAATCTGACAGCGAATTGCCTGAGCCATCATCTGCATTCTTAAAAGCAGCAAGAACATCATCTTCGGTGAGTTCAGTCACAGAGCCGTTGAGTACAGATTCATCCACAGCAAATGTATAAGAAGTTCCCGATATACTCATCGTAATATCCAGATCATATGATGTGTAATCTCCCGATAGGTCAAACTCGCTCTCCATAGTGGCTTTCTTTATTGTGTAATCCGATGTCTTGTCAAAATAGCCTTTCATCTGAGCCTTTGAAGCACTTGTAGTAAACTGCACCGTGTCAGTGACAGTATCCTCAACTACAAAGTAGTTGACCGGTCCATCCAGCAACAAGTCTGCATCGGCTGCCTTTGGTTCAATAATCAACTCGCCGGCATTGTTAAAATAGACATCCGCAACATCTTTCAAAATCCCTGAATATGGACTAAATGCAGTAGCTTGTTCAATCACATCAATGAACTCATCTTCTGTCAAAGGCGTTCCTGAGCCATCGAGTGCCGCTTCGTCCACATCATACACAATATCACCAACGCGAATATTCCAAGATTCTCCCCCATCACCGATACCGACATTCATGGCCCCATCAAATGCACTTGAATCAGCCACACTAATATTTTGGTTTGGTAGCTGAGTTGTTGGTGTAATGATGAGCTTTCCACTTGAGTTATAATATACATCTGCGACACTCGAAAGTAGATTTCCAAATCCATCGTCCGCATTTTCAAATAGAGACACGACACCCGCTTGATCAAGGGTGCCGTTAAATGCAGATTCATCAACTGCATAAGTTGTCGCAACACCACCAATATCTATAGTGATGTCAAAATCATGATCACTTGTATAGGACTGCGATGGATTAATTGTCGCTTGAAGTGACTGGTGCGCAAATACAGCATTTGCACCTGAAATCATGACTTTTTCACCTTGATCATACGATGTTATGGAAAATACACCTGTGTCAAATTTCACTTCCGCATAATCAGAAAGTTTCTCACCTTCTGCATTTTCAGCATCTGAAAAAAAATCTATAACCTGCTGTTCAGTCAACACTGTTCCGCTTCCATCCAGCAAGCTTTCATCCACATCAAATTCCATAGACTCGCCATTGACAAGTAGTGTGATATTCATGTTTTCAGCACTGTAATCTCCACTTAGGTCATATATGCCCTGATGTACTGCAGAAGTAACCGTCTCATATGAGGCACTCAAGTCAATATCGCCAACAAGTTGGCGGATTACATTATCAGGAATCGCAGTATTCATAAGATTGTCAAGCTCAATAGCTCCAAATAGATCCAAGCCATTGGTACTGACATCCATAACATCACCAGTACCTATTTCATATTGTGTTACAGGTGCATTGAAAATCTCATAGTTTGTAATATCAAGATTGAATGTACCATCATCGTTCATGAGCTTTTCATCTGTCTGATAGGATGAAAAAATATATCGTCCAGCATAGGTTGTATTTGACGCACTCACAATGTGATTTTTAAGTTGTTCTATCTCACTTTTAATCTTATCAAGGTCATCTGGCGCATTTGACCCATTTGCAGCTTGAACCGTCAGCTCCCTGACACGCTGCAGCGCTTCACTGACATCGATGAGTGCAATTTCTGTCGTTTCCAGCCACGAAAGGGCATCCTGAGTGTTTGTCGTATACTGCTCCAACTGAGACAGGTCTGTCTTATATTTAAGTACTTTGGAAATGCCGACAGGATCATCTGATGGGGATTGTATTTTTTTGCCAGTAGCAAGTTCATCCTGATATTCACTCATCTTTACGAGATTTGAATTCACATTATAGAGCAAATTGGATATTAACATATTATTTGTTACGCGCATATAACCATCTCCAAAATCTATCGACCAACAAGTCCAAGTCTATTAACAATTAAATCAAGCATTTCATCCATTGTATTAATCATTCGTGCATTAGCCGAATAGGCGTGCTGGAATCTAATCATGTCTGTCATTTCCTCATCGAGTGAAACACCCATAACAGATTCTCGCGAAGTCGAAATATTACTCAACAAAAGCTCTTGATTTTCCATAAGATTTTGTGTTGCCTGACCGTCTACACCAAGGTTCGAAATTAGCGACTTGACAAAATCATCGGGGCTGCCCCAATCATACAGATCCACATCATCGCGAATATTCGCAATGCTAAGTATGTTGCCGCCATCTCCTGGAAGTCCCTCGATAGTTGTAGATGCAGCAATCTTATTAACATCTTCAAGATCTGCAGATATGCTTATCCTATCTGCCTGTATGACATCCACCACATAATAACTATCGTCAATAAGACGAATTGTCTTACCTTCATATTGCGGGTTGTTATCAAAGAACGACTCGGTATTTGCACGAATCAGTGCAGTTTTCTCTGTCTGATCCATATCACTGTCTATACCTAGTGAAATCTGATCGGTTATATCAATAGCACTTTCACCATTAAGACCTTGACCCAGCAAATAGTCTGAAAACTCGTCTGTCGACATCCCATCCATTGTGAAAAAATCAATATTTGTTTCACCATCAAGGTCATAGCCGCTTCTATGGATTCTGTTGACTTCCGATGTGAACGTGCTCATAAATGTGTTCAGTTTATCCAGATAGTAAGGAATTCCTTTATCATCACCCGTCATATTGTCTCTAGTGTCCAGTATTCCTTTAATTTTTCCGCCACTTACCTTGAACGGCGATTCATCTTCCCATGCAATGTCCACCAGCCCTTGTACATCTGTATAATTCAACGCCTCTTCCCGCTCTGTAAGTACAAGTTCTTCAGATCGCGTATGTGAAACAATCAAGTGTCCACCGATAGCCACATAGAATCTTTCCTGACTATCTTCATAATAGTCAATATCAGCAAGTTCGGACATTTTATCAAGTAAGAGGTTTCTTTGATCTCTTACATCATTTGCAGTACCGCCAACAAGTTCCGTTTCATAAATAATTTTATTCAAATCTGCAATTTGACTTGCATATCCATTCAAATTCTCGACAGCTACCTCAAATTCAAAGTTCAAATCCTGCTGTAATTCCTTAAGGGAAGCCGACATGTTTGAAATGCCCGACGTAAGCGCAATTGCATTTTCTCTAACAAGCGTTCTTACCGAAAGTGATTCAGGATTTTTGTTAAGTTCCTGAACGGAGTCAAAAAAGTCATCCATCAACTGTCGGATTCCCGAATCTGTCGGCTCGTTAAGAATCGCTTCGATATTTTCGATAATTTCAGCACGCGCTTCGCTTTCAGCCAAATCGCTGTTTGCACCACGGTACTGATAGTCAAGAAAAGCATCCCTGATTTGTTTCACGGCATCTGTATCGACACCCGTTCCAAGTGTTCCCTGATCTCCAGGAAGCTGGTCGGGTCTGTAAGCGCTCATATCTACACGCTGTCTACTGTATCCTTCTGTATTCGCATTTGCGACATTATGAGAAGTTACACTCAGCGCTTTTTGATTTGCAAATAAACCTGACATTGCAATGCTTAATCCCATAAATGAACTGCTCATTTTTTCTCACCTTACACTTTCGCATCATAGTTTGTTGGCCGGAGCAGGCCGAATGTACTTCTATTTCAAGTCGTATATGTGCTTTATATATATCTGGCAACTGAGCAGGTTGCCCTATCAAGCACTTATACCTTAGCGTCAAATGCGCCGCGTTTGTTCTTATCGTAGTTAATGCCTGCTTTTCCACTGTAATTCGTTTCACGATCACCAATGCTTGTAATGAGGTTGACGTTAAACTCGATCATATCCAGAGACTGTTGAATGAGCGATCCATTTGCCTCGTTGACATCTTTTACATCCTTCATCAGATTTCCAAGTCTACGCTTTGTACTTTCCAGTTTTTCTCTGGCTTCCAAGTCCACTATTCCAATAATGTCATCAAGAACGTTTACGCTTGTGAGACCTGTCTCCTTCATCAACTGTGTAATAATCTTATCTCTGATTTCTTCCAGTTTCATAAGACTTGCAATCAAAGCGTGTTCACGTTTGGTCATTTTCTCAAGCTTATCAATATCACCATTAATTATAATCTGCTTCTTCTCTTCACCAAGTCGAAGGATTTCATCGTAAATCTCGCAATCTTTTTCAAGCGCCATAACCAGCTTGTCTACTAAGTCTCTCATAGAAAATTTGACTCCTTTCCAAGAAAAGCCCGCCCAATACGAGCTCAGACTGTCGAAAACTCCGAACTTCTGTGCTGCTTCATAAAAACCACACCTGTCACGTACACGAAGTACGCTCCCAGTGCGGTTTCCATTCGCGACTTGACTTTCGAATTTTTCAACAGTCTGAATTTCTGTTGACCTTGTCAGTGCTTACATCCATCGAAATAGGCACCGACTCTTAAATTACGAACTTCTCAAACTGAAGAAAAATCTAAAACCCTTTTCTTCGTACTCCCATACTGCTCTTCGACCGTAAAAAAGCACGGCTATAGTAACACGTTACGAATGCATCCTTGCACTGACCACGTGTTCTTCCGTACTTCCCTGTACTTCAAATCTTTCTTCAATTTGAAAAAGTGCTTACGCATTTAACGGTAATATTTTTCGAAAGATAAGGCGCCGTGAAAACATGAGCCAGAAGCTTACGCTTTATTACGTGACTGAATCGTGTTTTTGCGAGCAAAACAACATTTCGGTAAATAGTGCCGTTAAAGCAGGGGTGGGTCGCCCCTGCTTACTTGCTTAAACGGTTTAGTAACTTTTCTGCTACATCCTCAGAAGATGGCTTATACGTACCATTCTTGATTTGTGCACGAATGTCATTGACCATATCTTCACGAATTTCAGGTGTTTCTTTCAGTGCTTTCATAGCCACCTGTATTTCCTTCGCCTGAGAAGATATTTCAATCTTATCTTCTTCGAACTTCACACCCTCAGACTTCTGTGTCTTAGGTGCGGATTTGCCATAGGCCTTCATGATTTTTTGGATGTTAGGATTACTTTGGATTTTCATATAACAATACCCCCAATCACACCGTCTTTCTATACTTATTATCGGCACAACTGGGGGTTTATTTAGTCTTTTTTTTAATTTTTATTGAATGAATTCAAAGTGTGTGCAAACACAGCATTTTCAATCATTATGAAAAGCTACTTCTTCTTAACATGCATACCACGACCAAAGTTCTCATCTTGGCTTGCAGATGGCGCACCAGACTTGCTCACTCCAAATGCCTCATTAAAACCATTCTTGAGCTCTGCCTGACATGCATCACAGAAACGCCCTGTCTGGATTGATTTTCCACATCGGTCACATGGATACCCGACACCTTCACCCTTAAGCTTCAGCCGTCCTTGTCGAAGCCATTTCAGAATTAAGTCTTCATCAATATCAAGTTCTTCAGAAACTTCCATGATGTTTGTATCTGGATTATCGTAAATATATTCCCGAGCTGCCAAGAACATGTCATCTTCATCGCCACGACAACGTGTACAGTATTTTTGACCTATCTCTTCAGCTTGAAATACACGACCGCATTTTGCACAGTTTTTCAGTTTTGAAAACATAACGCCACCTCCAATATCGACTCAAATCGTCTCCGTTTGGAATACACTCAATGGAATAAACTCAGAAACAGATTCCAGAATCAACTATTTTAGTATATTATACCATGGACCAGCCACAAAATCAGTCCTTAAAATTAACAGCCAGTACTGCACCATACACACGCGCGGCTCCCGCTTCATAAAGAGCCTGGGCACAAAGATTCATCGTAGCCCCTGTTGTGAATATGTCATCTATGAGAAGAACATGCTTCCCCCTGACCTTAGGTGCTTCTACACCAAATGCGTCTTCAAGCACAGCGCGGCGCATTTCACGTCCTAAACACTTTAAGCGTGGTGTCTTCTTCTTTCTGTGAATGGCATCTGCCAAACAATCCACCTGGAGCATTTCACCGAGTGCGCTGCCTATGATTTCCATTTGATTAAAGCCTCTGGAGCGCAGCCTTGAGGTGTGCAGTGGAACCGGAACAATAACCTCTGGTGCGAACTCGCCTGCACTTACAATATTATCATATAGCATTGCTGCGAAATACCGACCTAAGTAAGTATTCTTACTGTACTTATAGTCCATAATCAACTGCTTTCCCGTTCCATAATACTCAAAACAGGCCAGACAGCCCATTAAATTGCTGCCTGAAACAGCACAGCTGTAACAGTAGTCCGTTTCATTGTCTGGCGGAATTGGGCCGCCGCAGTATTTACATGTTGGCCCCTGTATCCAGTGCATGTCATCCATGCACCTGCTGCACAAATCGTATCTGTAACGGTCTTCCATATCTAAATCTATACCACAGTGGATACAGCTTATTCTTTCAGGATATAAAATTTTCAAGAATACATCTGCAAATCTTCTCAGCTTGCTTCTATTTGAAAATATACTGGTTTCCCCCTGTACGTTTTGCTGCATACATTCTCTTATCCGCAATATCAAGAACCTGCCTTGGATCTGTGGCGCAGTGCGGATAGCATGCAATTCCAATACTCATTGTCACTTTGTCAGATAAAGCATTCAAGTCTGAAATCCGTTCCGACATGCCTTCTACAGAACGACGAACACGTTCAGCAATGTGCTCTGCAGCCGAGTAGCAGCTATTGGGCAGTATGACAGCAAACTCTTCCCCGCCATAACGTGCTGGAATATCCGATTTTCGCGTGTTCTCTCTCAGAATTTTTCCAACTTCCTCTATGACCCGATCACCTGTCAGGTGACCATAGACATCATTGATTGCCTTAAACCGGTCTATGTCGAAAAGAAGAACATGAACACCCTGTTCCGTAAGCTTGGCTTTTTTTATTTCCGTATCTAGAGATTCAAAAAAATAACTTCTATTGAAGAGACCTGTCAAGTCATCAACCTGAGAACGTCTGAGTATGCTTCTGTGAAAAATAGTGTTCGAAAGAACCATGGCTACAGTAGAAGCAACGCCTTCAACAACTTGAAGGACACCCGAACCGATCTCCATGGATTCATTCTTAGTGAACAGAATTGTTCCATAGCGAATTTCATCATGTTCAAGAGGCAAAATGCCGATTGCTTTATCCCTGTGACAGTAATCTATTTTTTCAAGGAGACCTGCGTCCTTATCCAAATCATGACAAACAATGGGTACACCCGTCTTGAACACCTCTTCTGCCAGCTTTAGTTCGGGACGCTGGATATAGACCGAATCATTGGGAAACTGCCCTCTCAACTCGAGTCCGTCCTTCTCCTGAGAATAGAGCAGAACCGCACACAAGTCCACATCGATGCCATAAGCAACTATTCGGGTAATGTGGCTGATTACAGTATCTATATCTGGAAATGAATCGATGACCTTCTGGATGGCATACAGGGTTTCAAGCTCATCGACTTTCTTTCGCAGGCCCATTTCACTTTGAATAAGCGATGTCAAATGCGCTGCATAGATGAGTGCCCCTACCATTACAAAAGCATACATAAACAGATGTGAATAATCGATTCCAAACAACTGTAATGAAAACAGCGAAACCATCAAAGCCACTGCAAACATAATATATCCGGTATATGACGCACGGCGTCCCACTGCATAAATCAGCAACAGACTATGCAGGATATGAAAACTGAAATTATTGATGCCGTCTCTTGGACCAATAATAATCCAGCTGTTCATAAATATAAGCAACAGTATAGCCGACAGCAGCACTTCTTTCCTTTCAGAATGTTTCTGATTGCAATAGAAATAAGTGACCACTAGCGGTAGAAATGCGAGAACACTATAATAGAAGCCCATGCGCGTTCCAATGAGTTCTGATATCTGAATTCTGTTCAGCCATACGACGCAAGTCATACAGGTCATCAGCAGAGATCTGATCATGAGCACCCTATATTTGTCCTGGATATTGTCCATAAAATTCATAGTTCCTTCTCCCTACTCAAAAGGACTTTGGTACTATTTCATTTTACATGATATACCCCGACTTCACAATACCCTCTAATCTGTACTTGAGTCCCGATTGACGTTCATGCTGATTCTCGTTATTGACCATAACATTGAGATACCGCCTATCCCCTACGAGTACAACCAGCTGCTTTGCCCGTGTGACTGCAGTATAAAGAATATTTCTATTCATGAGCATTGGAGGACCGCTCCAAACCGGCATGACTAGGACTGGGAACTCACTGCCCTGACTTTTATGAACCGTTACCGCATATGCATGTATCAATTCGTCGAGCTGACTGAAATCATAGTGAACGATGCGTCCATCGTCAAAATGTACGACAACCTTCTGGTCTGCAAGGTTCATGCCTTCGATAAAGCCGATATCTCCGTTGAAAACACCCTCGCCACGTTCATCATCTTCAGTACGCCATTTGAGCTGATAATTGTTTCTAATCTGCATGACTTTATCGCCTGATCTGAAAATGCGTTCTCCCATTTTCTTTTCAGCCCTACCTGTTTTGGGTGGATTCAATACTTCCTGAAGGAGCTTATTGAGCTGCATTGTCCCTGAAGGGCCTTTTTTCGTCGGCGTCAGCACCTGAATGTCATGCACCGGATCAATGCCGTAGTACTCAGGCAACCTCTTTCTGACCAGCTGACTGATTGTGCTTGAAATGGACTCCTGACGTTTTGCATCTATAAAGAAGAAATCCCTATTTTTCGTATTAAGTACCGGCATCTCTCCATGATTAATCTTATGGGCATTGACAACAATCATGCTTTCTTCTGACTGTCTGAAAATTTCCGTCAGGCGGACCACCGGTACAGCCTCTGAGTCGATAATATCCTTCAGTACACATCCCGGACCAACTGACGGCAGCTGGTCCACATCACCCACGAAAATGACGCGTGTCCCTTCGGAAATTGCGCTGAGCAGGTGATTCATCAAAAGAACATCCACCATAGACGTTTCATCAATGATCACAGCATCACAGGTCAAGGGATCTTCCTCATTCTTCATGAAACCCGCAGACTCATTGCCTTCGCTATAGGCATATTCCAACAAGCGGTGAATAGTCTTTGCTTCACGGTCAGTTGCTTCACTCATGCGTTTTGCCGCCCTCCCGGTCGGAGCTGCAAGCAGGACCTTCAAATGCCTGTTTTCAAAGATATCCAATATGCCGTTGATGATGGTCGTTTTACCTGTACCCGGTCCACCGGTTATGACCATGAGTCCGTTTGTGACAGAAGCTTTAACCGCTTCTCGTTGATTGTCTGCAAGTGTTATGTCCGTACGTTTTTCAAAATCAGAAATATCTCGGTCGATATCAAGGCCTGGTATTTCTACAGCGCCCGACGCCAACTGAATAAGCTTCTGACACACCTTAAGCTCCGCATAGTATAAAGGCGCCGGATAGATCATATCAGCATCTCCAAATCGTTCCAAATGAAGTGTGCCTCGAATGACCATATCTGTTATCAGGCCATCCACTTGGTCTTTCGGAACGGAGAGCACATCTGCAGTCTTAAAGGTGAGCTCCTGCCTTGCCACGTAAGTATGTCCCTGCATAACATGCTGACTGAGTATGTACTTTATGCCCGTTGCAATTCTATAGGGAGATACGGGTTCAACCCCCATCTTTTTCGCCACCTGATCTGCCATCCTAAAACCAATTCCCGGTATGTCATCTGCCAGCTGGTAGGGGTTTTCAGATACTATATCAATGGTCTCATGACCGTAAAGCTTAAAAATGCGCATGGCATAATTCACCGAAATGCCATATTTCTGAAGAAACAGCATTATGTCCTTGAGAGCCCGCTGCTCAAAAAAGGCACTGGCGATTTCATCCGCTTTTTTCTGACCTATTCCTGATACTTCTGTCAGTCTCGACGGGTCATATTGAATGATATCCAGACTGTTTTTTCCGAAATGATCGATAATCCTTGATGCTGTCGCGGGACCGATTCCCTTAATGATTCCAGAGGCCAGATACCGTTGTATGGCCTCAATGTCAGTGGGCATGAGAATCTCACTGCTCGTGACCTCAAGCTGCTCACCATATGTCGGATGCATGACAAATCTGCCTCTGAAAAGCATATCTTCACCTTCGTGAATAATTGGTATATAGCCTTTGACATAAATGAATTCATCTCCTGATTCAATGACTGCTATGACAAAGCCGTTTTCGTCATTCTTATATACAATTTCTTCAACAGAACCACGTATTTCTACCGACATATTACACCATCCATCTAGGTCGTTTTCTTAACATTCCTTACTGCACCCCAGTCTATCCATGCAATTCCCACGGATAAATCTGAGTTTAGCTTGATTATCATTATAACATACGTTCGGGTTTAGGTAACAATGACATTACCCATTTTTTGTAAAACAAGCGCTTGTACTCAAGGAATGACACTTCATATAAACAAAATTCTCTCAACAACAAAAAGAACACCCAATCGTGCCAAGCACAATTGAGCGTTCTATGATCATTTATATTGTTCTAAATTTATTCGAATCTTACGCTTCAAAAGCTTCTTTCTTTAGGATTTCAGCCTTATCCGTCTTTTCCCAAGGCAGATCGATGTCTGTTCTGCCAAAGTGACCGTATGCAGCCGTCTGACGGTAGATTGGGCTTCTAAGACCAAGATCACGAATGATTGCCGCAGGACGCAGGTCAAAATGCTTCATAACAAGCTCTTCAATTTTCTCTTCTTCAATCTTAGCAGTTCCAAATGTTTCAACCAGTACAGATACAGGATGTGCAACACCGATTGCGTAAGCAAGTTCGATTTCACATTTGTCAGCTAGGCCAGCTGCAACAATGTTTTTTGCAACGTAACGTGCAGCGTAAGCAGCAGAACGGTCAACCTTTGTAGGGTCTTTACCAGAGAATGCACCGCCACCATGACGAGAGTATCCACCGTAAGTATCAACGATGATTTTACGACCTGTCAGACCAGCATCCCCTTGAGGACCACCGATTACGAAACGGCCTGTTGGGTTGATCAGGTATTTTGTAGAATCGTTAAGCAGCTCTGCTGGAACGATTGGCTTAACAACATGTTCAATCAGATCAGCTTCAATTTGCTCACGTGTTACTTCTGGACCGTGTTGTGTTGAAATTACGATAGTATCAACATGAACAGGCTTGTCGTCCTGGTACTCTACAGTAACCTGTGTTTTACCATCAGGACGCAGGTAATCCAGAATGCCTTCCTTACGTACATCAGACAGTCTCTTTGCCAGCTTGTGTGACAGTGAGATTGGAAGCGGCATCAGCTCAGGTGTTTCATTGCAGGCAAAACCAAACATCAGACCTTGGTCACCAGCACCGATTGCTTCGATTTGATCATCCATTGAGCCTTCTTTGCTTTCAAGCGCTTCATCAACACCCATAGCGATGTCTGATGACTGCTCATCAATTGCAGTTAGAACGGCACATGTTTGACCATCAAAGCCGAACTTTGCTCTTGTATAGCCGATTTCGCATACAGTTTTTCTAACGACTTTTGGGATATCAACATAACAGTTTGTTGAAATTTCGCCGCACACAAGGACCATACCTGTTTTCACAGTCGTTTCACAAGCTACACGCGCATTTGGATCTTTTTCAAAAATCGCATCCAGGATAGCGTCAGAAATCTGGTCGCACATTTTATCTGGATGTCCCTCAGTTACAGATTCAGAAGTAAACAGTCTTCTTCTCATTAAAATTTGCCTCCTCAATTTAAATGGTTTCAATCCTAACAATTCGATCTGGAAAATACCGGTCTTCTTATTCGTGATTTTCAAAAGAACGGATTTAAGCGTTCTTTTCTTATCTCCACATATAAAAAACCCCGTCTTAAAAGACAAGGTTTGATTCGCTGTATGATCAGCACCTCATCTTCCAGATTCCTCTGTGGGATTTAGCACCGTGTTACCACCGGTTGCCGGACGTCATCGGGCCCATTCCCTCAGTCGCTCATAATAAGGTGAAATACCTATTAACTTTTTACCTTAGCGATTGTATCATAGGGGTCTTGTTTAGTCAAACATTTTTTCAAATTTAAAATATTGAACTTCTAATCACAATTATATGCATCTGTCTAAAGCATTTCACCGCAAGCCTTTCAGCCAGATAACCCCGATTTATATATACACATTACAGTGCAAATCAAACATAATTTTGTATGACTGGGCGTAATAAATTGGTTTATGCAATAGTGCCAGAGCAATCGCGATTGCTCATGTCGCTTGGCGCGCCATATAATTCTGATTTTTTGCTACTTCAGCAACGCAGAGCAATCTGCGATTGCTCATGTCGCTTGGCGCGCCATATAATTCAAAAAGAGGCATCATCCAATTTTGTGCTCGCACAATTTGGATGACGCCTCTTTTTGAATTGCATTGCTTTGCTTTTTCACGAAAAAAAGAAAGACACACAAAAGAACTTTGGGGAAGCGTCTCCTGAGTGTCATCTTTTAAATAATGATGTAAATAGGTCACAATCATTGAATTAGGGGGAGAACCTCATTTGGGGGTTGAGGTTCATAAGTGAATGCCTGAATTCCTTCAGGCAAGTGCATTATAACATAGTGACATTTTCAGTAAACCCATATACTGTGAAAAGCACTTTTTCCCTTCTGAGATGCATTCCCTTAAAGGTTAAAGGCATCTTTGAATGATTTGACCTGATTTCTTGCAACTGGAATTTTTTCATCACAGTGCTTCATTTTTACCATAAAGGTGTTGTTGAACCAAGGTTCGATAGCCTCGACAAAATCTACATTCATCAGATACCCTCGATGGGTCCTGAGGAAGTTGTCGCCATGCAGACGGTCTTGAAGATAACTTAAGGAATGTCCGTAAACAAAGGTGCCCTGAGTTGTATAGATTACCGTATTTTTGTCTTCAATGGCAGCGTAGATAATATTTTTTGTATCTACAGGAATCAGTCTACCTGTAGATTCAAGGCAGATTTTTTCCATCCCGCCGGTGTGGTCCTTTGTCATTTTATCGGCTAAATCATTTATTGCTTTTGTCTGATCAATAATCTGCTTCTCACGCACCCTTTCAATGGCGCTGCTGAGTCTTTCAATATTTATAGGCTTGAGCAAATAATCTATGGCATGCAAATCAAACGCACGTATAGCATACTCGTCATAAGCTGTTGTAAAGATAATCATGGGCGGGTTTTCATGTGCCGTCCACTTTTCAGCAACACGCACACCCGATATTCCAGGCATGTTAATATCAAGGAATACCAAATCCACCGGATTTTCCATCTGTCTGTCAAATGCGTCGCGTCCATTGTTGGCCTCACTTACGACCTGTATATCTGCGAATTCCTCTAATAGGAAGCGCAGTTCATCGCGCGCTGGTTTTTCGTCATCAACAATCATGCACTTTATCATAAAGACCCCCATCATCATGAAAATGCTCTATTCTCTGTCTTGTCAGAAGTTCTTTCTTGCTGTCTTTGTTACATTCTAACAGCAAGCGGTTTCAGTTTCCAGTTTTAAAGCAACTTTAGCACAAAATATTCGAAGAATTATAAAACTGTAACAGTTTTCCACTTCACATTGTCTTCATTATAGGTGTTTGTTATAATGGGCTGAACCGCTATTCTATACAAAGCGGAAATACTTTAAAAAGTGGGTTAAGCACATGGATTTGCTTCAAATACTGATAAAAGACTTCAAATTGATGCTTCTTGCCGCAGTTCCAATCATTGAGCTTCGAGGCGCAATCCCAGCGGGCATGATTATGGGACTCGACCCTATAACATCGGCAGTAGTATCTTATATTGGCAGCATGCTTCCAGTACCCTTCATACTCTTCGGTATGAAGCCTGTCATAAAAATCATGCGCCGTTTCAAGTGGGCAGACAAGTTTCTCGACTGGCTCATCAACCGAACCGTAAACCGTGCCAAGCATTTCGACCAGTACTCATTCTACGCACTCATGGTTTTCGTAGCGGTCCCCCTCCCGACAACGGGTGTCTGGACAGGCAGCATGGCTGCATCGATTTTTGGTCTACGCATAAGACGCAGCTTCTTAGCCATTATGATTGGCAACCTGATAGCGGCTGTCCTGATTACAGCAGGCAGTACCTTCGCCGCAGAACTTTATAATGCGATTCCTTTTCTCTAATCTACATTTCAGGGAATCCAGCTCATACTTAAACAGGTGTTGAAATGATTTGCCGGCAGATGCGCCGCAGTCATTTTCAGCACTTTTTTTATTGTCTGAAAGCACATCTCAATACTGTAATTTCATTGTAATTCATTTGTAACTGGATATCCTCTATTCTGTAACACGAAACATATATAATGGGACAGAAAGGTGATGATTCTATGAACAGACTCAAAAATATGATTGCATGGATTGCGGCACTTGCCTTATTTGTCGGAACGCCATCATTTGCATACGATAAGCTTTACCATACATACGCTCAAACAGAAGCGCTGGCACCGGGTGTTACACTTACCAACGAACAGCGCATGACCAGTACAGGGTGGTTCAATATCAACCTGGTTACAATTGATCTGACAAACCCTTCTGTGGAATCAACCGTACTCCTCCCTGACTTTATTTCTGAAAAGGCCCCCCTTACAGCACTTGCCTCTTCGGAAGAGAATGTCGTTGCGGCAATTAATGGTGATTTTTTTGATACGCAGGGCAGATCGACCTTGGGCATGGTTGTAAAGGATGGAACCTACATAACATCGTCCATTCACGACGACCGCTTCTATACCTACCTTCAAATGAAGGATGGCAGGTCCTATATCGCAAAAGTCCTCGGTGAGGCCACAAAATTTTCAAACAGCGGACACACCATCGATATTACTTACAAAAACAAACCCTATCTCCAGTACGACCGTGCTATCGTGTTTGACAGGAGCTGGGGAAATGCCAGCATTGGCAATACAAATACAGAACCCGTTCTTGAGGTCGTTGTTTCAAATGGCAAAATCATATCCATGGCACTGGACCCATCGCCCCAGCGTATTCCTGAAGATGGCTATATCATCAGTGCAGTCGGTACAATGATTCCGGAAATATTCTCAAACTACGCTCTTGGTGATGAAGTCACCCTCAAAAACGGAGCTTTCATGGAACATATTGACCAGGCAATCGGTGGGGGCGCCAAAATATTGACCGACGGCATCCCTGAAGAAGACTTCTCCTTAAATATTTCTGGCAGACATCCACGTTCAGCGCTCGGATTTTCTGCTGACAATAAAACGCTCTATCTTGTTGCGGTGGATGGACGACACACCAATTTCACAGGAATGACACAAACCGAGCTTGCGTATCTTATGGCTGAGGCCGGCGCCTATAACGCCATCAATTTGGATGGCGGCGGTTCAACGGAGCTTGTAGCGAAAATGCTGGGAAGTTCTAGCCCAGAAATAGTCAATACACCTTCCGATGGCACTGAACGACGTATACACAATGGCATCGGCGTCATCAACACAGCACCTCAAGGCAGTCTTGACAAGCTCATACTGGACATGCCCACTGAAAATATCTTTTCTGGCAGCCTTATCGAGCCGTCCATACTTGGCATAGACGAAAACATGCATGCTGTTTCATTTGACAAAGAATCCATAGTTTACACGACAGAAGGCGTCAACTGCACTATCGATTCCCGGGGCATCACACCACTTGAATCGGGCACCTTGATTATTCGTGCAAAACTGGGAAGCGCCGTCGGCTCTACACAGGTTAATGTTCTTGGTGAACCAGTCGGCATTTCAGTTTATCCGGAAACGGCGCGTCTAAAAACTGGAGAACCCCTGGAAATACAGCTTACCGGGTATGATGCCGAAGGGTTCAGCGCACCGCTCTCACTCAACGATGTCTTCATCCTCCAAAGCGGTCTGAAAGGGCGAATATCAAACGCCAAATATGTCGTATCAGAACCTGGAAGCGGATATATACGTTTCACACTGGGTGAGACTGAAGCATTCATGTCTATCGGTGTCGGAGCGTCTGAATCGCCGCTTTACGATTTTGAATCTGATTTTGGACACTTCGTGAGTTATCCAGAAACCGTCAGCGGTTCATATGCCCTGACTGATTTTGCATACGCTGGAAGCAAAGGCGGGACACTCAGCTATAATTTCAAGAACGACACCGCTACAAGGGCTGCCTATGTGCAATTTGGCGACAGCGGACTTACGCTTCCTCAGAATACTTCACGCATCAACGTTTGGGCTTATGGCGACTACGCCAACGGCCACTGGCTCCGCGCCAAACTCACAGACAGCTCCGGAACAGTCCATACCCTCGATTTGACAAAATCCGTAGATTGGACCGGCTGGAAACAGATTGGTATGGACTTGCCTGCAGATGTGGATTTCAAAACACTGGACCGCCTTTACCTTGTAGAAACAGATCCATCCATCCGTGATGCAGGTGTTATTGTATTCGATGACCTTTCTGTACTGACTACAGCCGCACCGCCAGAGAACCTCCCGGCCGCCACATCACCTTATATTTTTGAAACACTTACTGCTGAAGCATCCGACTTCATACTCAACCTTGGATCAGCTTCGTCTGATCAGGACAGCGGACTTTTGAACGAAGACCGTAGGCCTGAAGATGCGCTTCTACTCAAGCTCAACAATGCTGGCAGTCAGCTCAGCCGTACAGCCTCATCAGGTGGATGGGAGGCACTGCTGTCACTTGCACCTTCAGCCTCTGTAAAAGATGTGATTATTTCTTTGAACAGCACTTACAGCTTCAAAAATGATTTTGACAAAAAACTCTTTGAAGATACACTTGAAGACTTGAGAAAAAATACAGGAACACGCATTATGGTCTTGTCCCCAGAAACCACAAACACCATCACACTCATGAATGGGGTCTGGTATATACACTACGATAAGACTTCCAGCGCTATCATGCTCAATCTGGAAAATCCAGCCCCACGCGCCAGCGTACAAGCTAAAGTTCAGGAGGCGGCAGAATAAGCGCCTGACTAAGAGTCCGCTAGCTGTGTTAAGAACATAATAAAACCCCATACCGAGTCTATTTCTTTTCATAGGTTGAAAAGGGATAGACTTGGTATGGGGTTTGTTTATGGGTATGTACATGATTCCGCCACTACTGAACCAGTCCAATAATCACTGGAATGCTGATTATGGAAAACAAAGTCGTAATAAATATAAGCTTGGATGCCAGCTTAAAATCAGAATGATATCGCGACGCAATTATTGCCGAATTTGCAGCTGCAGGCATGGCCGTGATTACAACCGGTATATAGAGTGTCACACCGGTAATTCCAAGTGTACTCAGTGTAAAATAGGTGAGCACTGGTATGACAATCAGCCTATGGGCTGTCAGAATAAAATCCTTCCAGTCATTGAACAGTTCTCTTGGATGAACTTCTGCGAGTATAAAACCAATGAACATCATTGACAGCGGCGTTGTCATGCTGCCAATCATTTTCAAGGTCTGATGTATAGGGTCAGGCAGTTTTATGCCTGTCACAAACATCGTAAAGCCTACGAGCACTGCAACCATTGCTGGATTGACAGATGCCTTCAGCGTCTGCCAAATCGAACGATGCTCCGCGTCCGCCCTGTGGGAACGCTGCATGATAAAGACACCATAGCTCCAGACAAGGACATTGAAGGCCAGGTTGTATATGGCTGCATAAAACACCGCTTCCTCACCGAAAACCGCATGCAGGACCGGATACCCCATGAATCCACAATTTGAGAATACTGCAATGTATTCATAAACATCGCGCTGAGCACCTTGTATCTTCAAGGCTCTTGTCAACATACGCGATAAAATGATGGAAACACCATATATGATAAAGGATAAGACCACGAGCATGCCACTGTTTACAAGTACCTCGACAGAAAAGTCAAAGGCCATTGACGCAATAATGAACGACGGTAGACAGATATTGATAACCAGATTGCTTACCTCTGCATTGATATGGTCAGTAACAATGCCCTTTTTCTTAACGAACAGTCCCGCCACAATCAGTAAAAATAGGACTATAACCTGCTGAACACCCAACATAATAACACCTACTCTTCTTCATCTAGAAATTCAAAGAAATCTCCAAACCCGCTGTTTACAAAATCATATAAAATGGGAACATCGATTACAAATTGTCCTACAGAAGCCAATGCATCTTTCTTGACCCAGTGCTCAAGTTCATGCTCCAGCCGCATGAGTTCCTCTTCACAGAAGCTGCTCACAATGAGCTGGTCTTCATCGGTCAAATAGTAAACCCCAAGTATGTCTTCACTCAAATAGAATGTCTTCTGCTCCACATGGTCATTATCTGCCTTGAACCTGGTATAAAGAATACCAGCCTCATGCTCATTGACCATCATCTCAGGATAGGCTTTTTCAAGATCGACTTCAAAGCCGTCCTCCAGCACCGAATACACAGACAAGTATTCTTTCTTTTTGAGCATCAAGGCCGCTTCAATAGAGGAAATACGCATTCTTTTGATTTGCTCTGCACGGCTGATCTTATGAAATCCGTCTGCACTCTCGACCACTGATATTTCACATACAATCATCTCATAGCCATTGGCTGCATCAATAAGCGATGCGGTTCGAAATTTCCCCTGCCCCGTCTCATCAATACTTTCACGGATAAGGGTGTTGGACATGCCTATGGGATTTCTGAAAAGCCCATTATCGGCACTGTCCATCCAAAAGGTGCGCCGCCCTTCCCAGTCAAGACCAATAGACCGCATCATGAAATAATGTACGATTGCATAAATACCGCATTCCGGCATGAGCATCCGGCAAAGCGCGTCGTACTCATCCGCCTCATAGAACTTTTCTCTATTTATTTGAGGAAATGCTTCCTCAACCTCAGGATACTCTCCAAGACATTCCGGCGCCACGTGCACTGCAGACTGAAGTAAAATTCGAACAGAGCGTGCATCCAGCGGCACGAATATTCCACCCAGTCCACCCATCATTTTCTTCACACGGTAGTCAATATATGTATCATTGGGATTGACATGACTTTCATAACCGTCAATGCCATAAGACTCGAAATCCAGATGATACAGCTCATGAATCATCATGTCTTCAGATTTTTTCCATATAACATGAATGCCGACAACACCCATCATTCGAGTATTTGTTGCCCTTGCCTCAATAAAATGATACCCACTGTGAAGTTTTCTTCCATACCCGCCTTCCAAGACGGTTAATTTCGGTTTTGACATGCTTACCTGCTACTTTCCATAAACGCCAAGCGCAACTCTCATCTGTTGTATTATAACATTTCCATATAAAGTATCAACGCTGTAGTGCATAAATACACGCCTTGGGTAAAAACAAAAAGGATATGCCAAAGTTTTTAAACTTTGCCACATCCTCTTTACAACATACTCGAGCTTTTTATAAGAAAACTCTATACTTTCCCAATAAAAATTTCAGGTTCCTTCCGTTCAGAACAGTTTTCAATGAGAAAGTCTCTGATTTGAAGCACGCGTCCTTCAAAATGAACTGCACCATTCGGACAGCGCTTCACACAGCTGTGACATAGAATGCATGCCTCCGCATCTACAATTACATGCCCGTCCATTTTAAGTGCGTCTACGGGACAATGCTCCACACAGGTTCCACAGACTGTACATGCAACATCAATCTTAGGTCCCACAGGTGCGGCTGGCTTTCTTTCCCTATAAGGTCTGCTGCCTCTGACTTCAAGCTTTACATCCAGTACCTTCTCTGTATCAAGAAGCCCTCTGACCGCTTCACCAAATGCTAGAGCAGATTTTAAATCTACTGCATCCGGACGCCCTTTCCCCACAAGCGATGTCAAAGAATGCTCTCCAATAAAGCCTGCGCCTGCGATGGGCTTAAAACCACCTGCAAGAAGATAATCTTCCATTTCTACAAGGGCGTCATCAAAATCTCTGTTTCCATATACCGCAACGATAACAGCAGGGGTATTTGAACCCTTCAAGCTCTTTACAAATGCTTCTGTAACTGCAGGGATGCGACCCGAATACACTGGCATTCCAACAACAAGAATGTCCTTTTCTGAAAAAGTTTTCAAACTTTCAGCGTGGTTTATTTTCGTTATATCATGGTGTTCTGCATCAAACCCCAAGCCCTCTGCTACTGATGTGAGCACCTTTTTTGTTGTTTCTGTCGGACTGAAATACAGCAAGTGTGTCGTATATGTATTCATTTCACTTCCTCCTTCATACATTTTTAGCATATACCATTAACAGCTTGCATTCAAGACCATCCTTGTTTTCGTTCAGCCCATCGCCATACAAGACCTATAAGACAAACTGCGATTAAGACCGAAAGAAGCATCACACTTAGACCATTTCCTACATTCCCTGATAGAATCATCGCATATACATACGGAACGATGTACATAATCGCCCGATCAAATAGCGTATAGAAGGCCATTGATTTCATGCTCCCCATATTCTGTGTGCTTTGAAATCCAGTATAGTGCTCGAGAAAAGTACCTTCCATAAATGCAAGAGGTATGGATAGAACCGCAAGAGATAGTACCATGCCTGTGCCGTTCATAGTTACACTCATAATTGCAACTGCTGAGACCATGACAATAAGCCCCAGATATAATCTTTTAATGCGCGATACGCGCCGACTTAGGAACTTCACCAAATTGAGACCTGCTAAGATAATAATCATACTGTTCAGCAGATACCCACGACTGACACCACTATACGACCAGCCCAACACACTTGTAGAAACAACCGGAAAGAAGTACTCCAAGTATCCAGACAATATCCTTAGTGGCAACATGAACAAAATAATTGAAATTATCAGACCCTTTTCTTTGAAAAGTGTCATAAAATCATACAAGAGCCCGGTATCTGTCTTCTTGGGATTTACATCACCCCTTACAAGCAGACCTGAAAAAAGACCTGGAAAAACCATGAACATGCCTGAAATGATGAACACATACCGCAACCCGAAATAGTCTCCAATGATGCCCCCGAGAACACAACCAATGTTCAAGCTCGAAGTGACTCCGATACTAAATGCGGTCACCCCTTCGCCAATTCTCTCCTGTTCAGGATTTGTAACCACGTATCCCCGCATGACAA